>CAISZN010000129.1 GCA_903889985.1 uncultured Hyphomicrobiales bacterium
CCAGCGCGGTGCCATCATCCTTGCGTGCGTTTGCCGAGGCCTCGGGCTGGACCCGCGCCTCGCTCTTGGGTGCGGCAGCCTGAGCCTCGAGGCTCGCGAGCCGCTGTTCCAGGGGTGCCAGATCAACCAGAGGTGCAGGGGTTGACGGCTGCTCGCCGGCCGGCAGCGTTCGGGCGGCTTCGGAGGCTCGCTGGGCGCTTGCGGCCGCAGCGGCTGCGTCTCGGGCGAGCTTTTCAGCGCCGGCGATGCGTGCCTCCAGGGCGGAAACAGCCACAGGCGGTGCCGAGGACGGCGCCGGGCGCTGCTCAAGGGCGCTGATACGCTTGTCGAGGCCTGTCAACTGGTCGGATCCGGCGGGATTGGAGCTCTGGCTCGGGACTGGGCGCGTCTCCATGCGCTCCAGCCGCGCCCGCAGGTCGGACATGACCGAGGCCGAACGAGTGCCCTCATCAGACTGCTGCCAGGCGAGATAGCCGGTGCAGGCGGCAAAGACCGTGGTCATGGCCACGGCAAAGAGAAGGGTTGGAAAGGTCCGACGCGCCTTGGCTTCCGGCACGCCGGGTTCCTGGGTGGCAAAGGTCTGTTCAGGGGAAGCGGTTGTGGCTTCGCCATCCCCGGGGACCGGTTCAGCCGTGCCGTCGATCACCGGGGGCTCCCGGTGTCGTTCACGGGGCGGGCGCTGAAATGGCTGCTGCCCCTCCGGAGGCACGGTCTCGTCGCTGGCCATGGGTCAGAACTCCTCCCGAGCGGTTTATCAGTGTGCAGGCCTGCTGCCAAAACCGAAATGGACGCTGTGCTGTCAGGCTGCAAGCTTTGCCACTGCGTCGGCAATGGTGAGGGTCCGCCGCGCCATCTCCGCATGCAGCCGCTCAACCATGCGTCCGTCCACGGCTATCACGCCGCGACCCTGGTTTTCCGGCAGGTCGAAGGCGGCGATGACCTTGCGCGACCATGCGACTTCCGCCTCGCTCGGGCTGAAGACCTCGTTGCAGATGTCGATCTGGGACGGGTGGATGAGCGTCTTGCCGTCGAAGCCCATGTCGGCGCCCTGCCGGCACTCGCTCAGCAGGCCTTCCCCGTTGTTGATGTCCCCGAAGACGCCGTCGAGGAGATCGAGGCCATGGGCCCGCGCTGCAAGCACGCAGGTGGAGAGCCAGGGGATCATGTTGGCGCGCCCCGGGATCAGCCGGGCGCGGGTCTCCTTGGCGAGATCATTCGTCCCCATGACGAGCACATCCAGCCTGGAGGCCGGGTCGAGGGCCGTGCGCGCGAGGGAATCCGCATTCAGGATCGCGTTGGGGGTTTCCATCATGGCCCACAGGCGCACGCCCTCTCCAATGCCGGCGTCCCGCATCCGCTTGGCGCAGAGCATGATATCGCCCGGGGAAGAGGCCTTGGGCAGAAGCAGGGCGTCCGGTGCCACCTTGGCGAGGGCCGCGATGTCGTCGCGTCCCCAGGCGCCATCGAGCGCATTGATGCGCACCACCAGTTCGCGACTGCCGAAACTTCCATGGCGCAGGGTGTCGACGACGGCCGAGCGAGCCGCTTCCTTCCTGTCAGGGGCAACCGCATCCTCCAGGTCGAGGATCACGCAGTCCACCGGCAGGATGCGCGCCTTTTCCATGGCGCGGACATTCGACCCGGGCATGTAGAGGGCACTGCGACGCGGGCGAATGGTCATGCGAAACTCCAGACTACGTGCGGTGCACAATAGTTGCTCCGGCGCACTTATGCCATCCTCCGTTAGAACGGCAGATGAACGGCTGCGCTCAGGAAAGGGGTTTCAGGATCGCTCCCTGCTTCTCCCTCTCCCCACCTGCGGCTGGGAGAGGGGGCGGTTGGCAGCCAGTATTCTGTTCCTCCGGATCACGAATTGGACCGTAGTGGCCAGATCCGTCAGACGCCCCTTCCGAGCACATGAAATCGATGCCTGAATTGAGCAACATGCAGGTGGCAGGGGCGGATGGCTGCAAGGCGGGCTGGGTCGTGGCGATCCGGGACGCGGCTGTTGCCAGCGCCTGCCGCATGGCCACTTTCCCGACCTTTGCCGCCCTCGCCGAGGCCCTGCCGGAGACGATCATCGCCATCGACATGCCGATCGGCCTGCCGGACCGGGTCGGTCGTGGCGGAAGGGAGCCTGAGATCCATCTGCGGCCCCTGCTTGGTCCGCGCCAGTCCTCGGTCTTCTCCATGCCGTCGCGGGCGGCCGTCTTTACCGAGATCTACGAGGCCTGCTGCCGGATGGCGCAGGAGACTTCGGATCCGCCGCGCCGGGTTTCTAAACAGGCCTTTCACCTGTTCCCCCGGGTGCGGGAGATTGATGTTCTGTTGCGGGCGGATGGGGGGCTCGCCTCCCGCGTCTTCGAATGCCACCCGGAAGGGGCCTTCCGGTTCATAAAAGGCGAGCCTTTGGTCGAGCCCAAGAAGGTGAAGTCTCAGGTTCATCCTGCCGGCATGGCGGAGCGTCGGGCATTGCTTTTGCGCGAGGGCTATTCGGCAGCACTGCTCGACGGGCCGCTGACGCGTGGGGTCGGTCGGGACGATTATTTCGACGCCATCGCCGCCTCCTGGAGCGCCGCCCGGATCGCAAGGGGCGAGGCAGTGTGCTTCCCAGGCGCTCCCCGGCGGGACGGTTACGGGATTGAGATCGCGATTCGCGCCTGACATGGGAGGCGGGGCCCTGTATGAGAGCCCCCGGTGCTGCACTGCGAAGGTGAGCCATGACCGATATCACGACGACCGAGCCAAAGCCCTTGCTGCCCCCCCGGCTTGCCGAGGGCTACGAGGCCTTTCTCTCCGGCCGCTTCGGCCACGAGCAGCAGCGCTTTCGCGAACTCGCTGAACGGGGCCAGAGCCCCACGATCATGATCGTGGGCTGCTGCGATTCCCGCGTCTCGCCGGAGGTCATTTTCGATGCCGGGCCAGGCGAGATCTTCGTCGTGCGCAACGTCGCCAATCTGGTGCCGCCCTATGCGCCGAATGACGATCTGCACGGCACCTCTGCAGCGCTCGAGTTCGCCGTCATGGGCCTGCGCGTCGAACACATTGTCGTTATGGGCCATGCCCAGTGCGGCGGCGTGCGGGCCTTTGCCCAGAGCGAGGCGGATCCCTATACGCGCCCGCTGTCGCCGGGCGATTTCATCGGTCGCTGGATGAGCCTCATCGAGCCGGCGGCGCGTGCCTTGCCGGAGGGGCCAGGCGACGTGGTAAGTGGAGCCTATGTCGAACAGCTCGCGCATCGCTCTGTGCTGCAATCGCTTGCCAACCTGCGCTCCTTTCCCTGCGTGCGGACCCTTGAGGAACGCGGGCGGCTGACGCTGCATGGGGTCTATTTCGGCGTTTCCGACGGGCGCCTCGAAGTGCTCGATGAGGCCTCGGGGACCTTCCGGGCCGTGGCGCCGGAGGAACATGCGGCGGCCCTGCGTCCACCACGCTTCTGATCAGCTTGCTGGCGCTCTGAGGCGGGTGTTAAGCCCGGCTGAGCCCGTTCCTGTCCACACCGATTCGGCGATGTGATGTTCAAAAGTCTCTACCAATGGACGCTGTCGCTCGCTGAAAGTCCCAGGGCGACCTGGGCGCTTGCAGCCATCGCCTTTGCGGAAAGCTCCTTCTTTCCGATCCCGCCCGATGTGGTGCTGGTGCCCATGGCATTGGCCAAGCCCCAGCGCGCGCTGTTTTATGCCGGCATCTGCACGGTGGCCTCCGTATTCGGCGGCATGCTCGGCTACGCCATCGGAGCCCTGCTCTTCGATACGGTCGGGCAATGGCTGATCTCGATCTATCATCTGCAGGACAAGGCCACCGATCTCCAGGCCCAGTTCGAAAAAATCGGCTGGGCGGTGATCCTCGTGAAGGGGCTGACGCCCATTCCCTTCAAGCTTGTCACCATCGTGTGCGGGCTGGCGAAATACAACTTTCCGCTGTTCGTTGGCCTCTCGATCGTAACCCGCGGCGCGCGCTTTTTCCTGATCGCGGGCATCCTCAACAAGTTTGGCGAGCCGATCCGCGCCGCGCTCGAGCGATATTTCGCCATCTTTCTCGGGATCATTCTCATCGCGGTAGTTGGCGGCTTCTGGCTCGCAACCCGCATGTTCTAGCAACCCGCATGTTCTAGAAGGACACGTCATGGCGAATGGTGAGATTTTCGCAGCCCGGGCCTATCCATTTCGGATCACGCCGCTGCGGGCCGCGCTCTTCGTCTTCGTGGTGGCTCTCGCCACCATTGCTGGGGCCTGGATTTTCCAGTTCGCAGGCTACCTTCCCTGCGAGCTCTGCCTCAAGCAGCGCTGGGCCTATTACACGGGCGTACCCTTCGCGCTCATCGTGACGCTGGCGGCCTGGAAAGGACCGCGCGGTGCGGCAGGGTTTGGCCTCGTCCTGCTCGCGCTTCTCTTTTTCGCAAGTTCGGCCTTCGGCACCTATCACGCGGGTGTCGAATGGGCCTTCTGGCCCGGCCCAACCGATTGCACTGGCAGCCTCGACAAGGCTGGCAGCATGTCGGATTTCATGAGCCAGCTGAACACGGTCAAGGTCGTGCGCTGCGACGCCGTGGCGATCCGCATCCTTGGCCTCTCGCTGGCAGGCTGGAACGGCGTGATCTCGCTGGTGATGGCAGGCATTGCCGCCATCGGCGCAACTCGCGCCCTGCGCGACTGATCAGGCAGCCGCGCGGCTGCGAGCGAGGGACTGCGAGACCAGCAGGATCAGCGTCTGCACGGACTTGCGCAGGTTGGCCACGTCTTCGGCGAGATCGGGTGCCTGTGTGGGAGCTGGCAATGTGTCAGATGGCATCTGCATCGCGGCTGCGAGCTTGCGCAGGTGTTCCATGTCGGCGCGCAGGTCTGTGATGTCCTGCTGCAGCCTGCCCATGGCTGCGGCCATCGTGTCATCTGGCCTTGCTGCATTGGCAACCGCATCGCCGAGCGTGTCGATCTGATGCTGGAGATCGATGATCTGGGGGGCGTGCGAAGCCGGTTCGGGCCGTGCAGCCAGCTCGTCGAGGCGGCAGGCCAGCACCTGCAGATCTGCGGGCGTTACCGTTGGGCTTGCCGATTCTGCAGGCCATGACGCGGCAAGCTTCCGGTGTAGCCCTGCGAGCTCTTCCCTCAGCTCAGCTTCAAGGCGCGTTGCACGATCATCCGGTTGGGATGCCTTTGCAACGACGGCACACAGATCAGCCATCTGCTGACGCAGGTCGTCCATCTGCTGACGCAGGTCGTCCATCTGCGGCTGCACCGAGGCCGGTTCAGGCCGGTTGCAAAGGGAATCGACCCGGGCGTTGAGGAGTGCCACAGCTTCAGGAGTGACCTGCGGCGTGCCCTGCGCCTTTTCCAGCCGGTCCGCCAGCAGGGCGAGGGAATCGTGCAGGCTCTGGATTTCCGGCAACCGGTCCGGCGCTGCGGCGGGTGCCTGAGCGGGAACGTCGGCGGCAGCCTCGGCAATGCCCCGGACCGCTGCGAGTTCGGTTTCCAGTGCGGCGAGCCGTGCCTCCAGCGCGGTCACCTTCGGGCTCGCCCTTTTTGGAAGCTTCCCTTCGGCGCCGGCCATCTCTTCGAGGCTATTCAGGCGACGGATCAGTTCGTCCATGAGTTTGGTGTCATCCCCGCGCGAGCGCAGGAACTCCACGCAGACGAAGCTCTCCTCTCGCCGCGTTATGCGGGCATAGCGGGTCTCGTTGCGGGCCGGGATGAAGATGTCGAATGTCTCGGGCAGCGCCGCGAGATCGTCGGCCTCGAGGCGGGCGCCACCCTTGCTGATGTCGATGATCGTGCATTCACGCGAGGGCGTATTGTCGAGAAACTGCACCTGCGCCCGGATGAGGACGGTCTGCCTCATCGACTTGCGCTTGCCAACCCATTCCTGACGCATGGTCACTCCCCGGCGGACGCTACGTTCCGGACGGAAGAACCCTAGGGCAGCGGTCTTAAAGGGCCATGAATCCGGTTGTCCCGCAGATCGGACGGTTCATTAACGGTTATCGGCGCCCTGGACCGATCAGGCGTCCATCATGCGGGCCCGCGCCCGCACCTTCTCGGTTTCGCTCTTCAACTGGCCGCAGGCGGCGAGAATGTCGCGGCCGCGCGGCGTGCGCACCGGGCTCGCATAGCCCGCGTTGAAAACGATGTCCGAGAAGTGCTCGATGGTCTCCCAGTCCGAACATTCGTAGGCCGTGCCCGGCCACGGATTGAAGGGGATGAGGTTGATCTTGGCCGGGATGCCCTTGAGCAGGCGCACCAGTTCGCGTGCATCCGCGGGTGAATCGTTGACGCCCTTCAGCATCACATATTCGAAAGTGATGCGGCGTGCATTCGACAGGCCGGGATAGTTGCGGCAGGCCTCGAGCAGTTCCTGGATCGGATATTTTTTATTGAGCGGCACCAGCGTGTTGCGCAGGTCGTCGCGCACCGCATGCAGCGAAATGGCCAGCATGGTTCCGGCGCGATCGCCCAGTTCGCCAATCTGCGGCACGACGCCGGAGGTCGAGACCGTGATGCGGCGCTTCGACAGGGACAGGCCGTCGCCATCCGACAGGATGTCGATGGCATTGCCGACATTGTCGAGATTATAGAGCGGCTCACCCATGCCCATGAAGACGATGTTCGACACGGCGCGCACACCCTCGCCCGAGGGGATGAGCCCGTCGGTGGGGGGCGTCAGGCCGGGAAAGTCGCCGATCATGTCGCGGGCCACGACGAGCTGCTGGACGATCTCCTGCGTCGACAGGTTGCGCACGAGCTTCTGGGTGCCCGTGTGGCAGAAGGTGCAGGTCAGCGTGCAGCCCACCTGGCTTGACACGCAAAGCGTTCCGCGGTCGCTCTCGGGGATATAGACGCATTCGATCTCGGCGCCCTTGTCCCGGGCATCGACCGGCGGCATGCGCAGCAGCCACTTGCGGGTGCCGTCGGTCGAGACCTGCTGGACGATCACCTCGGGGCGGTCGAGCGTATAAGCGTCGGCAAGCCTCTGGCGCAGCGGCTTGGCGATGTTCAGCATGCGGTCGAAGTCACGCACGCCGTGGAAATAGATCCACTGCCAGAGCTGGCCGGTGCGCATGCGGATCTCGCGATCGGGCACGCCGATGGCTGTCAGCGCTTCGCCCAGACCCGGGCGGGTCAGGCCAACGAGGCTGCGGCGGGCAGGCGCCATGGCGGCTGACGGCTCGGCCGCGGGAGCAGAGGCAAGAACTTCGGTCATCTTTGGGGGTCCGGTTTCGAGCCTGATAGCACGGGACCGCCCGGGACCAAAGCACGGAGCGTCAGCAGGGTTGACGGTTGCTCGGCTCAGCCCGGCAGCTTGCCTTCCGTGGTGCCCAGCGCATCGGCCAGCCGCATCTTGGCCGAGCCCGGCTGCAAAGGCTTCTGCTGGCTCTCATGGGGCGCCCAGCCCGACAGCCACACGAGGTCGAAGCTCGCCCGCACGCGACCGTCCGGGTCGCTGAAGCGTTCCGCATAGATCTCGGCCGCCCGCAGCAGCACCGAGCGGCGAAGCGGCCGACGGTCGCGCTGGACCAGCGCGTTGCTGGCCCCCATGGCCTTCAGGTCGCGGGCCAGGTCAAACAGGTGAGCATAGCGCACGGTGACCGTATCGATGTCGGTGACCGGCAGGGAGAAGCCGGCCCGTTGCAGCAGCCCGCCAAGGTCGCGCAGGTCGGCGAGGGGCGCGATGCGCGGGCTGGCGCCCCCGGTGACCTCCTCCTCGGCCTCGGCAAAGGCGGCGCGCAACTCCTTCAGGCTCTGGCCGCCCACGATGCAGGCGAGGAACAGGCCATCGGGCCGCAGGGACCGGCGGATCTGCACCAGCGTGCCGGGCAGGTCGTTCACATGCTGGAGTGAGAGGGCAGAGACGACGAGGTCGAAGCTCTCGGGCGCGAAGGGCAGGGCCTCCTCGTCGACGATGCACCCCAGCTGTGGCCTGTCGCTGAGCGCCGTTGCGACGGGGGCTGCCTGAACCAGCAGTTCGGGAGCCCGTTCTGCGAGCTGGTCGCTCAGCAGCCAGGAGGGCGTGCCCAGATCGAGGATGCGCGGGAAAGGCCGCAGCACGGCGTTGAGCCGGTCCCCGAAATCCTCGACCACGCGGGTGAGCAGGAAGTCTGCTGGCGCGCTCGCATGGGCGCGCGCCAGGCGCTGGCGCAGCAGGGCGCGGTCGAAGACCTGCGGGGCGGTGGATGTGCGGGATGGCTCTGTCACCCCGGGGTTATGGCGCGGTGGCGGGCCGGGGTCAAAGGGTCTGGCCTTTCCCGGCGGCTGTGAGAAGCTTGGGGTGCCGTTTGGGCAATCAATATTTTGAACCATTCATTTTATGTGATACAAAAAATGGCCGGATCCAGCGTGGAGGTCTCATTTGATGACCTCAAGCGATTGCGAACTCTGCGGGAGCGCGGTCTTGATTTCGCTGACGCGCAAATTGTCTTTGGCGGGCGCGTCATCACGCTTCGGGACGATCGCATGGATTAAGGCGAGGAGCGGTTCCAGTCCCATGGCGAACTCCACGGGTGGTTTGTCATGGTTGTCTGGACACACGGCATCGAACCCGCCGGCTCATTTCCATGAGGCATTGTCATGAATGGGAAATCGGTCAAATCCAAAAGCGCCTGGGCGGATCCGGCTGATGCGCAGCCCTGGACTCCTGAAATGTTCGAGCGAGCCGAGATTGCCCATAATGGTATCGTCATTCAGCCGGCGACAGGAACGATCAAACGCCGCGGCCGCCCCAGATCCGCGGATCGGAAGATTCAGGTTTCCGTCCGTCTCAAGCCCGATGTTCTGGCTGCGCTCAAGAGCACCGGGGATGGATGGCAAGGGGTCATGAATGAGATTCTGGAGCGATGGGCCAAGCGGCAAATGAAGGTCGCAGCTGGGGATGCGCCAAGAACGGTCGCATCCAGCAGGAAACATGGGGCGTAAGCACGCCTCAGGACGCCTGATTGGTTTTGTCACGAGATCCGGACTTGCATGCCCCGCAACCCCTACTACTCCGGCCCGCTCTCCGATCATTTCGACGGCACGCGCTTTTTCATGCGGGGGCACACGGCCGACAAGCCTCTTGGCGATCTCATGCGCTGGCGTTTCAAGGGGCACCGGCATGCCTGGCCCAAGGCGGCGCCGAGCCCCTTCCATGACCATCCGCCTGCAAGGGTGGAGGGGTCTGACCTGCGGGTCTCCTATGTGGGCCACGCGACCATCCTCGTGCAGACGCGCGGGCTCAACCTGCTGATCGATCCGGTCTGGTCGCAACGCGCGAGTCCTGTGCCATGGGCGGGGCCCAAACGCGTCAACCGGCCGGGCATTGATCTCGACAAGCTGCCGCCGCTCGATGCTGTGCTGGTCAGCCACAACCACTATGACCACATGGATCTTGCCTGCCTGTCTAAGCTCGCGCGCACGCACGCACCGCGGGTCATCACGCCGCTCGGCAATGATGCGATCATGCGCCGGCAGGATCGGGCCATCGATGCGGAGGCCTATGACTGGGGCCAGCGTGTCGTGCTTTCGGGGCAGGTGGCCGTGCATCTGGAACCCGCCTTCCACTGGTCGGCGCGGGGGCTTGGCGACCGGCGCATGGCGCTGTGGTGTGCCTTCGTCATCGAGACGCCGGACGGCGCGATTTATCACATCGCCGACACCGGCTGGGGCAATGGCTCAATCTTCTCGGCCGTGCGTGAAAAGCATGGCGCACCGCGCCTCGCCATCATTCCCATCGGAGCCTATGAGCCGCGCTGGTTCATGCGCGATCATCATGTCGATCCCGAGGAGAGTGTGCGCATCCTGTCCCTGACGGGCGCGCGCCACGCGATGGCACATCACTGGGGAACATTCCAGCTCACCGACGAGGCGATCGATGAGCCCGTGAACGCCCTGCGCGAGGCTCTGGCTCAGGCAAAGATCGAACCGGAGCGATTCCGTGTCCTGCAGCCGGGCGAGGTCTTTGACGTGCCGGCCTGAGGGTCAGCGCAGGAAGACGTAGATATCGAGTTCGAGATTTTCGTCGTCCGTGCCCTTGGGCGTGTTCAGGTATTCCTCGACAAAGAGGTTCTGTGCCTCGAGGCCCTTCTCGTCGAGATAGGCGGTGATGGCCTCATAGGTCGTGTCGACCTCGTCATAGGATCCGCGGTGCTCGAATTTCATGGTGCGGCCGGCTGGCGACATGGCGAGCCGCGTGCCATTTCCAAGCGTCGGTGCGGGCGAAGGCTCGGCGGTGAGCGGGATCATCGCGTCAAAGCGAAATCCCTTGTCGTCAGTCTCGGTGAAAACCGCGATCGGGCGACCGCCTGGCTGCAGTCCGGCCTTGGCGAGTTCTGCCCTTAGCTTCTCGAAGCTGTCGAGGACTGTCTGCAGGCCGCTATCCCAATCCGAAGTGCCGGCCAGGGCGATGACGGGACGCGGTGACAGGGTCACCTGCATGGCCTGGCTGCTGTCGGAGGGGATTTCAACAACCGGTGGGACGGGGGCTGTTGGTGTCGCGGGTGCGGGCGACGTGGTGGAAGGTGCAGGCACAGCCGGGGTTTGTCCTGGCGCCTGTGCCATGACCATACCGGGTGCCCCTCCGGCCAGGATCAGGGCAAGCGCCAAACGACGGGCGGCGGACAGGGCAAGGTCAAACATCGCAAGCTCCATGGTGCCGCTGGCGGCAGGGCTAGTCTTATATGGTACGAGTCGTCGAACGAAGCCAAGGACAAGGGGACGCAGGCCGCCGGTTTCAGGCCCAGCTCTCTCATGGATGCGAGATCTGGCTTGCAATCGGCGCATATCCTGCCCACATGCGCCCGACTTCACTGGACTGGACCCCGGAATGAGCAAGCTGGCCCATCACGCCTTCGCCAAGATGAACGGCATCGGCAATGAGATCATCGTGCTCGACCTGCGCGGCGAGAAGATGACGGTCTCGCCGGAGGAGGCACGTGCGATCCATGCCGGCCAAGGTCTCGCTTACGACCAGTTGATGGTGCTGCAGGAGCCTGCCAGCCCCGGCACCGACGCCTTCATGCGCATCTTCAACAACGATGGCTCGGAATCCGGGGCCTGCGGCAATGGCACGCGCTGCGTCGCCTATATGCTGACGCGTGAGGGTGGCCGCTCGACCCTCGCGCTTGAGACGCGGGCCGGCCTGCTCGATTGTCGCAAGGTCGATGATCTGACCTTCAGTGTGGACATGGGGCCGGCGCGGCTGCTCTGGCAGGAGATCCCGCTCGCCGGTCCGGTCGAGGATACGTGCCATGTGCATCTGGATGATGTACCCGCTGGCCTGCCGGATCCCGCCGTCGTCAACATGGGCAATCCCCATGCAATCTTCTTCGTCGCAGATGCCCATGGATTCGATCTGCCGGTGATCGGGCCGAAGCTTGAGCATCACCCGATGTTCCCTGAACGCGTGAATGTCTCCCTTGCACAGGTGCTTGATCGTGAGCACATCCTGCTGCGCGTTTGGGAGCGCGGCGCCGGCATCACGCAGGCCTGCGGAACAGCTGCCTGTGCGACCCTGGTCGCCGCTGCGCGCCTCGGTCTCACTGGCCGCAAGGCCAGGGTCAGCCTGCCGGGAGGTGATCTCGTGATTGAATGGCGCGAGGCCGATGGTCACGTCATCATGACGGGGCCCGTCGAGATGGAATTCGAGGGACGCTTCGATCCGGCCCTCTTTGCAGGCCTGCCTGCGTGAGCCTCGCAGGACCGAAGCCGCAGGCCCTCGAGGTCGTGACCTTCGGTTGCAGGCTCAATACGCTCGACTCGCAAGCCATCCGCGAGGCTGCAGGCGAGCAGGACGACGTGGTCGTGCTCAATACCTGCACGGTCACTGGCGAGGCGGTGCGTCAGGCACGCCAGACCATTCGCCGCATTGCCCGCGAACGGCCGCAGGCGCGCATTGTGGTCACTGGTTGCGCAGCTGAGACAGATGCCGACACATTTGCAGCGATGCCCGAAGTCTTTCGTGTCATGGCCAATGGGCTCAAGGCCGAGCCTTCGGCATGGGCGAATCTGGCTGCGCCGGGCTCGAGGCAGCAGCGTGCCGACTTGCCGCCACGTCCGCTGGTCGCGCGCGGGGCCATTGCCGAGGGTCGCACCCGTGCCTTCGTGCAGGTGCAGACCGGATGCGATCACAGCTGCACCTTCTGCATCATTCCAAAGGGGCGTGGCACGTCGCGCTCTGCCATGCGCGAGGATGTTGTGTCGCGCATCCGTGCGCTGGTGGATGAGGGTGCGCAGGAAGTCGTGCTGACCGGCGTGGATCTGACAAGCTGGGGCCATGATCTTGCCGACGAGCCCATGCTGGGCTTGCTGGTGCGCGACATCCTGCGTCAGGTTCCCGCACTTCCACGGCTGCGGCTGTCCTCCCTGGATTGCATTGAACTTGATGACGCGCTCATTCGTGCCATCGCGGACGAGCCGCGCCTGATGCCGCATCTGCATCTGTCGCTGCAGGCGGGGGACGATCTCATCCTCAAGCGCATGAAGCGTCGCCACCTGCGCGCCGATGCAATCCGGCTATGTGATGAGTTGCGTCGCCTGCGGCCTGACATCGTCTTCGGCGCAGACATCATCACAGGCTTTCCGACGGAAGATGAAGCCATGTTCGCGCGCAGCCTCGATCTGGTGGCCGAGTGTGGCCTCACGCACCTGCATGTCTTCCCCTTTTCGCCCCGCCCCGGAACGCCGGCCGAGCGCATGCCGCAGGTGTCGCGCGAGGTTGCGAAGGAGCGCGCCCATCGCCTGCGCGCCGCCGGGGACGTCGCGTTGCGCCGCCATCTCGACCGCCAAGTCGGGCGCGTGCTGTCAGTGCTCAGCGAGCGCGGCGAGCAGGGGCTTGCGGAGGATTTTTCGCTCGTGCGCCTGCCCGGTGTCGGGCCGGGGCGGATCGTGCAGGTCAGTGTCTCGGGCCACGATGGCAAGGCACTGATGGGCGCGGAGCCGGCGAAGGTTTAGCAGACATTCTGGTCCGCTTGGCTGCGCGCGAGGACGTGCGTAGTCCAGAATCTCACTCCACCCAGCCGCAGCGGGTCATCAGGTCGCGCATATGGGCGGGTACCGGCGCCTCCACCTTCACGGGAGGCCTGACTTTCTGCATGGGCAGGATGATCTGCCGTGCCAGCAATTGCAGGGCAGGATGGGCCGCGCTCTCCTCGTCGGGGCGGCGGGGCGCCATGCCATAGACCGCGTCGCCGCGGATCGGCCAGCCCATGGAGGCGGTATGGACGCGCAGCTGGTGGGTGCGGCCGGTGAGGGGGCTGAGCTCCAGCCAGGTGATCGGGGTGCCGTCCGCATCAACGCCGCGCCCGGCGACCCGCCAGCGGGTTTGCGAGGGCAGGCCCAGGGGGTCGACCTTCATCCACCATCCCCGGCGGGAATCGAGGCGGCCGAGCGGCAGGTCGATGAGGCCTTCGGCCTCGTCGGGTCCGCCCTCGACGATGGCCCAATAGGTCTTGTCGACCCTGCCGTGCTTGAACAGGCCGCCCAGATATTCGAGGGCCTTGCGGTGGCGGCCCAGCACCAGGCAGCCCGATGTGTCACGGTCGAGTCGATGGGCGAGGGCAGGGGCGCGAGGCAGGCCAAAACACAGGGCCTCGAAATACATTTCAAGGTTCTCGCCCCCCTTGGGGCCCCTGTGGACGGCAATGCCAGCCGGTTTGTCCACGACGAGCATGAGGCCGTCGCGGTAGAGTAGTCGGGTCTGGAGCTCTTCCGGCGTCATGCGGGAAGGGGTATCGAGGGGCGCGGGCCGGTGCAAGTCATCTGAGGTCCTGCACTGAGGAAGGTTTTGGGACGCGGCATGGCCGAGGACGACACGACAACAGGAGCCGGCAAGCGTCCGGGGTTGCTTGGACGGCTGTTCGGGGGCGGTCGGGCCGAGGCTCCTGCTGGTCCTGCGCCAGAGCCAGTGGCCGTTGAGCCCGTCTTTGCAGAGGTTCCGGCGCCCAGGCTCAGCTGGTGGCAGCGCCTCAAGGGCGGGCTTGCCCGTTCCTCCAGCGCCATCGGCCAGGGCATTGCGGATGTCTTCACCAAGCGCAAGCTCGACGGGGGAATGCTCGATGATCTCGAGGACATCCTGATCCGTGCTGACCTGGGCATCGCCACCGCAACGCGGATCCGCGACGTTGTGTCCAAGGGGCGCTACGACAAGGAAATCGACCCGGAGGAGGTCAAGGCCATACTGGCGGAGGAGGTCGAGCGGGTGCTGGCCCCCGTGGCCAGGCCGCTCGAAATCAGCAACGATGCGAAGCCCTTTGTCATTCTCGTCGTCGGCGTGAATGGCTCCGGCAAGACGACGACCATTGGCAAGCTTGCCTCCACGCTCGTGGGACAGGGGCGCAAGGTGATGCTGGCAGCGGGCGACACCTTCCGTGCCGCTGCCATCGAGCAACTGCAGATCTGGGGGCAGCGCATCGGTGCGCCGGTCGTAGCGAGGGGCCAGGGCTCCGATGCGGCGAGCCTCGCCTTCGAGGCGCTGCGCGAGGCGCGCGACGCCGGCACCGAGGTCCTGATCATGGATACGGCGGGCCGGCTGCAGAACCGGACCGAACTCATGGCCGAGCTTGAAAAGATCATCCGAGTCATGCGCAAGTCGGATGAGAGCGCGCCTCACGCTGTGCTGCTCGTGCTCGATGCGACGGTCGGCCAGAATGCCCTGAGCCAGGTCGAGATTTTTGGGCGCGTCGCTGGCGTCACGGGCCTTGTGATGACCAAGCTCGATGGCACGGCGCGGGGCGGCATCCTCGTGGCTATTTCGGAAAAATTTGCGCTGCCGGTGCACTTCATCGGCGTCGGCGAGGGTGTGGATGATCTGGAGCCCTTCGAGGCTCGCGACTTTGCCCGCGCCATTGCCGGTCTCGAACAGGAACAGCCATGACATCCGAGAACGATCAAGCACCGGCGCCGCAGCGGCCCAAGCAGAACCCACTGTTGAAGCTTGGCCTCGAGCTCGGGCCTCTGGTGCTATTTTTTATCGCCAATGCAAAATTCGGCATCTACCCGGCGACCGGCGTCCTCATGGTGTCGGTTGTCGTGGCGCTGATCCTGTCTTGGCTGCTGACCCGCCATGTCCCGGTGATGCCGCTCGTGACGGCTGTGGCCGTGCTGGTTTTCGGCGGCCTGACGTTCCTGTTTCAGGACGAGCTTTTCATCAAGCTCAAGCCGACCATCGTGAACAGCCTGTTCGGCACGGTGCTTCTTGTCGGCCTTGCCATGGGCAAGCCCCTGTTGCCGGTCGTTCTCGATAGTGTGATGCGGCTGACCGACGCTGGCTGGCGTATCCTGACCCTGCGATGGGGCCTCTTCTTCTTCGTTCTGGCAGGACTGAACGAAATTGTCTGGCGCACCCAGAGCACGGATTTCTGGGTGACCTTCAAGGTTTTCGGAACCATGCCGATCACCTTGGTGTTTGCCCTCGCCCAGGTGCCCCTGATCCTCAAGCACGAGCTTAAGGAGCCAGACGGGGACCAGTCCGGTCAGTGGTAGTTGGCAGCAGGCCTGCCAGGAGGCTTACTATGAAGAAAATCGTGATTGCCATCGTCATGTCCGGCTTTGCGACGGCCGCCGTGGCGCAGGGTCGTCCCTCGACGACGACGATGACCTGCAGTGCGGCGAGCGCGCTCATCCGCCAGCAGGGCGCAGCCGTGCTGGGCACAGGCGGCGATACCTTCGAACGCATCGTCAGCGGCACGAATTATTGCGAGCACGGACAGCAGCTGCGTCCCGCGTTTGCGCCGACGCGCGACGATCCCCATTGCTTTGTGGGTAGTCGCTGCTTCGATGAGAACAGCGATGAGCGTTGAGCGCGCCTAGCGCATCGCCTTGGCAATTTCGGGGCGCAGGGTCTGGAGCCCTTCCTCACTCAGCGGCCCGATGAACTTGTAGGCGATGGTCCCGTCGCCGCGCACGACGAAGGTTTCGGGAACCCCATAGACGCCCCAGTCGATGCCGACCCGGCCGCTGCGGTCGACGCCGACCTGCCCGTAGGGGTTCCCCATCTCGCCCAGAAATTTCCGCGAATTGCTGGGCTCGTCCTTGTAGGCGAGGCCGACGATGCGCACGCCTTTCGTCCGTAGGTCCCCATCCCTGGAAAGCAGCACCAGATAGGGATGTTCATCTCGGCAGGGCACGCACCAGGAGGCGAAGACGTTGACCAGGGTCACCTTGCCCAGACGCAGATCTCCATCACTGAAAGCCTGCTGGGTGCCGACTCCTTCGAGCGGGGGCAGCGAGAAAGCGGGGACCTGTTTGCCAATGAGGGGCGAGGGAATGCGCGAACTGTCGCCCGCGCCCAGGCGCACATAGAACAGTGCCGCCAGCACGACGAAGGCCGCCAGCGGCAGGAAGATCAGCAGGCGCCGACGGCCAGGTGCAGGAGTGGTTGTCTCGGGCGCGCTCATGCGTCGGTCTCCGGGCCCTTGTCGCCAAATTGGGCGAGGTCGCGCTTCAGGGTGCGATAATCGTTCATCAGGGCCATGATGATGCCGGCCACGATGATCCCGGTGAGGCCGAAGGCGGCGAAAATGTAGCCTGCGTGACTCATGCTGCGCCTCGACCCAGGCTGGGCATGGCCTGACCCTGTGTTTCAGCCGCAGCCTGGATGGACAGGCGACGCAGGCGGCGGCGCAGGATCTCGTTGCGCACGGCCATCAGGTGCAGGGTGAGGAACAGCAGGGTCGCGCCCAGAGCCATGATGAGCAGGGGCCAGAGCATGGAGGGGTGAATCGCAGGGCCGCCCATGCGGAAGACTGAAGCGGGCTGGTGGAGGGTGTTCCACCAATCCACCGAAAACTTGATGATCGGGATATTGATTACGCCGACCAGCGTCAGGATCGCCGCGGCCCGGCCTGCCTTCGAGGGTTCCTCGATGGTCTGCCACAGGGCAACAAGGCCAAGGTAAATCAGGAAGAGCACCAGCACCGAGGTCAGGCGCGCGTCCCAGACCCACCACGTGCCCCACATGGGCTTGCCCCAGAGCGAGCCGGTGACGAGGCAGATGAAGGTGAAAGCTGCCCCCAGCGGCGCGGCGGCCTTCTGGGCGGCATCGGCCAGCGGGTGGCGCCAGACCAGCGACCCGAGCGCTGCAAGGGTCATGACGCCATAGATGAACATGGCAAGCCAGGCGGCCGGTACATGGATGAACATGATCCGCACCGAGTCGCCCTGCTGGTAGTCAGCCGGGGCGGTGAAGAAGCTCATGTAGAGGCCAACTGCCAGGAGGATGGCGCAAACACCCCCCGTCCAGGGGATCAGGGCCCCGGCCAGCCGCAGGAAATGGGTCGGATTGGCATATTTCAGCATGGGGAAGGGTCTAGGAAATCCGCGCAGTCCTGGCAAATGAAGAGTTGTTGAGGGTCATTCCCCGGCGCCCCGCAGCGCCCCTGCTGCCGCGAAGGGCGCCAGCGCCGCGGACGCCAGCGTCAGTGCGCAGAGAATCAGGAAGGGCGTCAGGAAGGGCACGGTCCCGCCACTGGCCGCCGCTGCTGCCGAGACGCCGAAGATCAGCACGGGCACGGTGAAAGGCAGCACCAGGATCGCCATGAGCAAGCCGCCGCGACGCAGGCTCACGGTGAGGCCCGCGCCGATGGCGCCGATGAAGGTGAGGGCGGGCGTGCCCGCCAGCAGGGAGGCTGTCACCCCCAGCAGGGCATCCCCATCCAGCGCCAGCATCAGGCCGAAGATGGGTGCCGCCACCACCAGCGGGAGGCCGGTCACGGTCCAGTGGGCCAGCGCCTTCACGGCGACGATGAGTTCGAGCGGCGTGCCGGCCATCTGCAGCAGGTCGAGGGAGCCGTCCTCGTGGTCGGACTGGAAGAGGCGGTCGAGGCCCAGGAGATTGGCCAGCAGGGCTGCAATCCACAGGATCGCCGGCCCGATGCGGGCCAGCAGGTTCAGGTCCGGACCGATGGCGAAGGGCACCATGGTCACGAGGATCAGGAAGAACACGACGCCCATGGCGCCGCCGCCGCCGATTCGGCGCGCGAGGCGCCATTCGCGCAGGAACAGGGCGAGAAGGGGCGCACTCATGCACTTGTCCCCAGTTCGAGCCGGCGCGGATTGTCGAGCCCAAGGGGTCCGTGAGTGGCTGCGATGATGATTCCGCCCTCGTCCAGATGAGCCTGCATGAGGTCGCCCAGGCGGACCTGCGAGGCTGCATCTAGGGCGGTTGTGGGTTCATCGAGCAGCCAGAGCGGGCGTCGCGCAACCAGCAGTCGGGACAGGGCCACGCGGCGCTTCTGCCCGGCGGATAAATAGGCCACTGGCAGATTCAGAACATGTGCGAGTCCGAAAGCCGAGAGGGCCTCTCTTGGTGGAGCTCCGCTCCCGCTCGATCCCAGCATGGACGCCCAGAATTCCAAGTTTTCCGCCGCCGTCAGGCTCGCCTTCATGGCATCTGCGTGGCCGACATAATGCGCACTGAGGCCCGGCATCTCAGGCTCTGGCGAACTGGTCAGGCACATGCGGCCGGACGCAGGCTGCAGCAGCCCTGCCAGCGTCCGCAGCAGGGTCGATTTGCCCGCACCATTGGGTCCTGTGACGATCAGAGCCTGGCCGCCCGTGACCGAGAAGGAGACGTCGGCCAGCACCGCCCGACCGCCGCGCAGGACGGTCAGTTTTTCGGCAACAAGGCACAGTTCTGAGGCAAAGCGGCTGCGGGTCACGCGGAACCTTCTTCTTTGGCTTTCGTCCGTGTAGCCCCGCTCGCAAAAATTATCTATAAGCGCGTCATTCCCTTCCCAGACAATCCCAACCAACGGGGCTAGTCACCATGTCGCTCGACAGCTTCAAATGCCGCAAAAAACTGACCGTCGGCACCAAGTCCTACCACTACTTCTCGCTCAAGCAGGCCGAGAAGAACGGTCTCAAGGGCATTTCGAATCTGCCTTATTCGATGAAGGTTCTGCTTGAGAACCTGCTGCGCTTCGAGGACGGCCGCACGGTCACCAAGGCAGACATCCAGGGCTGCGCCGAGTGGCTCAAGAACAAGGGCAAGACTGAGAAGGAAGTCGCCTTCCGTCCGGCCCGCGTGCTGATGCAGGACTTCACGGGCGTCCCGGCCGTGGTCGATCTCGCCGCCATGCGCGATGCGATGACCAAGCTCGGCTCCGATCCGGACCGCATCAACCCGCTGGTTCCCGTCGACCTCGTCATCGACCACTCGGTCATCATCGACGAGTTCGGGAACAACAAGGCGTTCAAGAAGAACGTCGACCTCGAATACGAGCGCAATGCCGAGCGCTACCAGTTCCTGAAGTGGGGCCAGGGCGCCTTCCACAACTTCGCCGTCGTTCCCCCGGGCACCGGCATCTGCCACCAGGTGAACCTGGAATATCTCGCCCAGACCGTCTGGACGAAGAAGGAAAAGTACACCCCGGCGCGCGGCAAGGCCGTGACCGTCGAGGTGGCCTATCCCGACACGCTGGTGGGGACCGATTCGCACACCACCATGATCAACGGCCTTGCGGTGCTCGGCTGGGGCGTGGGCGGCATCGAGGCTGAGGCCTGCATGCTCGGCCAGCCGCTCTCCATGCTGCTGCCGGAAGTCATCGGCTTCAAGCTGACCGGCAAGCTCAAGGAAGGCATCACGGCGACCGACCTCGTGCTCACCGTCACCCAGATGCTGCGCAAGAAGGGTGTCGTCGGCAAGTTCGTGGAATTCTATGGCCCCGGCATCGACGCCCTGTCGCTCGCCGACCGCGCCACCATCGGCAACATGGCCCCGGAATATGGCGCGACCTGCGGCTACTTCCCGGTTGACAACGAGACCCTCGACTTCCTGACCACCTCGGCGCGCAAGAAGGCGCGCGTGGATCTGGTCGAGAAGTATGCCAAGGCCCAGGGCCTCTTCCGCACCAAGACGGCGCCCGATCCGGTCTTCACCGACACGCTGGAACTCGATCTCGCCTCCGTCGTGCCCTCGATGGCTGGTCCCAAGCGTCCGGAAGGCCGCCAGGCTCTGGAACTCATCGGCGCCGGCTTCGAGAAGGCCATGGATGCCGAGTATCGCAAGGGTGACGAGCAGAAGAAGCGCTTCAAGGTCGAGGGCAAGAACTTCGACCTCGGCCACGGCGACGTGGTGATCGCCTCGATCACCTCCTGCACCAACACCTCGAACCCCAGCGTGCTGATCGCGGCTGGCCTGCTCGCCCGCAACGCAGTGGCCAAGGGCCTGAAGTCAAAGCCCTGGGTGAAGACCTCGCTCGCGCCCGGCTCGCAGGTTGTCGGCGAATATCTCGCCAACGCCGGCCTGCAGAAGGATCTCGACAAGGTTGGCTTCAACCTCGTCGGCTACGGCTGCACCACCTGCATCGGCAACTCGGGCCCGCTGCCGGCTGAGATCTCCCAGTCGATCAACGACCACGGCATCGTCGCCGCGGCCGTGCTCTCGGGCAACCGCAACTTCGAAGGCCGCGTGAACCCGGACGTGCAGGCGAACTACCTCGCCTCGCCCCCGCTCGTGGTCGCCTATGCGCTCGCCGGCAACATGTACATGGACCTGACGACCGAGCCGCTGGGCCATGGCAAGGACGGCAAGCCGGTCTACCTGCGCGACATCTGGCCGACGACGATGGAAATCGACTCCTTCATCAAGAAGTTCGTCACCAAGAAGATCTTCAAGGAACGCTATGCGGACGTCTTCAAGGGCGACACCAACTGGCGCAAGGTGAAGACGGCCTCGAGCCCGACCTTCAAGTGGGACATGAGCTCCACCTACGTGCAGCATCCGCCCTATTTCGAGGGCATGACCATGACCCCGGCTCCCATCGCCGAGATCGAGAACGCCCGCATCCTGTCGCTCTTTGGCGACAAGATCACCACCGACCACATCTCGCCGGCCGGCTCCATCAAGTTCGCATCCCCTGCGGGCAAGTGGCTGTCCGAGCGTCAGGTGCGCGAGGCCGACTTCAACCAGTACGGCACCCGTCGCGGCAACCATGAAGTCATGATGCGTGGCACCTTCGCCAACATCCGCATCAAGAACTTCATGAACAAGGGCGCTGACGGCAACGTGCTGGAAGGTGGCAATACGATCCACTATCCGTCAGGCGACAAGCTGGCCATCTACGACGCAGCGATGCGCTACGAGCAGGAGAAGGTCCCGCTCGTGATCTTCGCCGGCGAGGAATATGGCAACGGATCGTCGCGTGACTGGGCAGCCAAGGGCACGCGCCTGCTTGGCGTGCGCGCCGTCATCGCCCAGAGCTACGAGCGCATCCATCGCTCGAACCTGGTCGGCATGGGCGTCCTGCCGCTCACCTTCGAGGAGGGCACCTCCTGGCAGACGCTCGGCCTCAAGGGCGATGAGACCGTCACCATCCTGGGCCTCGGCGAGACGCTGAAGCCGCGCCAGAAGATGGAGATGGAGATCACCTATGCCGACGGCACGAAGAAGACCGTGCCGCTGCTCTGCCGCATCGCCACCCTCGACGAGCTCGAGTACTTCCGCCACGGCGGCATCATGCAGTACGTGCTGCGCCAGCTCGCGGCGTAAGGTTCTGCGCGATTGAGTTGCAAGCCGCCGGGGAGCAATCCCCGGCGGCTTTGTTTTGTGAAAGGGGCAGCCGCCCTTCAATCTGGCAGGACGCGTGCGCTCCCTCTCCCCGCCGCAGGTGGGGAGAGGGTTGGGGTGAGGGGCTCCTGCGATTCACTCGATCGATTGAGGAGAACCGCGGCGCCCTCACCCTGACCCTCTCCCGCGCGCGGGAGAGGGGACGCACACGCGGATTGGCGCTCATAAGACCGCGCGCGTCCTCGCGCGCATGGATGCCAGTACACTGAGGCATGCGGACGAGGACGTCCGCGGTCCAAGAAAAAGGCCGGGGTTTTTCCACCCCGGCCGACACACAGACGCAACGCGACGCGTGATCAGAAGTCCATGCCGCCGCCGGGCATGGCGGGTGCGGGCGCGTCCTTCTTCGGCTTCTCCGCGATCATGGCTTCCGTCGTGATCAGCAGACCCGCCACCGAGGAGGCGTCCTGCAGGGCGGTGCGCACGACCTTGGTCGGGTCGATGATGCCGAGCTTGTACATGTCGCCATACTCACCCGACTGCGCATTGTAGCCGAAGGCATAGTTGGTGGACTCGAGCACCTTGCCGACAACCACCGAGCCGTCGACGCCGGCGTTCTCGACGATCTGGCGGGCAGGGGCCTGAATGGCGCGGCGCACGATCTCGACACCGGTCTTCTGGTCCGCATTCGCCGTTGCGACGCCATCCAGCACCTTCAGCGAGCGTAGCAGCGCCACGCCGCCACCCGGCAGGATGCCTTCCTGAACCGCTGCACGCGTAGCGTTCAGCGCGTCGTCCACGCGGTCTTTCTTCTCCTTCACCTCGATTTCGGTGGCGCCGCCGACGCGGATCACCGCCACACCGCCCGCGAGCTTGGCGAGACGCTCCTGCAGCTTCTCGCGATCATACTCGGAGGTGGTCTCCTCGATCTGCGCCTTGATCTGGGCGACGCGCCCGTCGATGTCGGCCCGGTTGCCGGCACCGTCGACGATCGTGGTGTTCTCCTTGTCGATGCGCACCTTCTTGGCGCGGCCGAGCATGTCTATGGTGACATTCTCCAGCTTGATGCCGAGATCCTCGGCAATCATCGTGCCCTTGGTCAGGATCGCGATGTCCTCGAGCATGGCCTTGCGGCGATCGCCGAAGCCCGGCGCCTTGACGGCCGCGACCTTCAGGCCGCCGCGCAGCTTGTTGACCACGAGGGTGGCGAGGGCCTCGCCTTCCACGTCCTCGGCGATGATGAGCAGGGGCTTGCCGGTCTGAACGACCGATTCCAGCACGGGCAGCATTGCCTGCAGGCCGGTCAGCTTCTTCTCGTGGATGAGGATGTAGGGATCCTCGAGTTCGGCGACCATCTTCTCCGAGTTGGTCACGAAATAGGGGGAGAGATAGCCACGGTCGAACTGCATGCCCTCGACAACGTCGAGTTCGGTCTCGGCGGTCTTGGCTTCCTCAACCGTGATGACGCCCTCGTTGCCGACCTTCTGCATCGCTTCCGCGATCATCTTGCCGATGGAGGCATCGCCGTTGGCGGAGATGGTGCCGACCTGGGCCACTTCGTCCGAGCTTGTGACCTTGCGGGACTTTGTCTCAAGATCGGCGCGGATCGCTTCCACCGCGAGGTCGATGCCGCGCTTGACATCCATGGGGTTGGCGCCGGCTGCGACCGACTTGGCGCCTTCCTTCACGATGGCATGGGCGAGCACAGTCGCCGTCGTGGTGCCATCGCCTGCCGCATCATTCTGCTTGGAGGCGACCTCGCGCACCATCTGCGCGCCCATGTTCTCGAACTTGTCGGAAAGTTCGATCTCCTTGGCAACGGTCACGCCGTCCTTGGTGATGCGGGGCGCACCGAAGCTCTTTTCGATCACCACATTGCGGCCCTTGGGGCCGAGCGTCACCTTCACCGCATTGGCGAGGGTTTCAACGCCGCGGAACATGCGCTCGCGCGCATCCTGCGAAAACTTGACGTCTTTCGCGCTCATTTTTCTCACTCCTCAAGACATGAGATGATTGGACTGAAAGGCCCGCTCAGGCGGCCTTTGCATGGGGCACGCTGATGTCCAGCACGCCCATGATGTCGCTTTCCTTCATGATCAGCAGGTCCTCACCGTCGATCTTCACTTCGGTGCCGGACCATTTGCCAAACAGGATGCTGTCGCCGACCTTCACGTCGAGGGGCACCAGCTTGCCAGCCTCATCACGTGCGCCAGGACCCACAGCGATCACTTCGCCTTCCTGCGGCTTTTCCTTGGCAGTATCGGGGATGATGATCCCACCCTTTGTGCGCTCCTGCGCGTCGATGCGCTTGACCACGACGCGATCGTGCAATGGGCGAAACTTCATGAGTTCCTCCTTCCAGTCATCAGGACAGATTTGAAGCGAGACCAGCGGCCTCGCAGGAGGAGTTGGGAGCGGACCTGAAACGCTTCAAGAGGGGGCTCAAAAAAATCAGCACTCGCCGATCGATGCTGCCAACAGCCTGAAAAGGCAGCAGAATGCATGCCGCTTCCGCTTGCGATCGGGTCTGCGCGGGCTAGGCTTGAGCTGTGAATCGCTTCGGAGGTGCTCGATGGTTTCGACTGCGTTCCGCCGCCAGCTTGAAGGCTACGGCCTCACCACGGCCAATATCCTCTACCACCTGCCAGATCATCCCATGATCCTGCAGACCTACATCTGGCAGGAGTACGACCTGCATCCGCACTTTCCCGAGCTCAGGAAGTTTCTCGACTTCTGGACGCAGCGGCTGGAAGGGGCGCTGCATTCGGTGACGGTCGCCCATCAGGGCCTGATCAAGCCGGCAGAGCTTCGCACCATCGACAGCGAGTTCCAGCTGCATTGAGCACGCGCGGACCCCTGGGGTCCGCGCGTCCCATGCTCAGTGGCGGAAGTGGCGGTGGCCGGTCATCACCATGGCCAGACCTGCCTCGTCGGCTGCCTTGATGACCTCATCATCGCGCATGGAGCCGCCCGGCTGGATAATGGCCGTGGCGCCAGCTTCCGCTGCGGCGAGCAGCCCGTCCGCAAAGGGGAAGAACGCGTCGGAGGCCACGACCGAACCCTTGGCGAGGCTCTCGGTCAGGCCCGCCGCCTTGGCCGCTTCGGCCGCCTTCCAGGCAGCAATGCGAGAGGAATCCACGCGGCTCATCTGGCCGGCGCCGATACCCACCGTCGCGCCGTCCTTCACATAGACGATAGCGTTCGACTTCACGTGCTTGCAAATGCGGAAAGCGAACTTGAGGTCGGCGAGTTCCTGCGCGCTGGGTGTGCGCTTGGTCACGACCCTGAGCTCCATGTCGTCGACGACCGCATTGTCGCGGCCCTGGAACAGCAGGCCACCGGCGACCGAGCGCACGGTCAGGCCGGGTGCGCGCGGGTTGGGCAATGCGCCCGTCAGCAGCAGGCGCAG
>CAISZN010000130.1 GCA_903889985.1 uncultured Hyphomicrobiales bacterium
ACACCCTATGATCTCACCAAGGGGCGGATCACCTACCGCTTCAAGTGATTCTCCCGATCGCAGGCACTGAGGGGGCTCGCGCGTGAGCACACAAGCCACGACCTGGCGTCCCAAACTGGTTCTGGCCTCGGCCTCACCCCGACGCCTGGCGCTTCTCCAGCAGATTGGCATCGAGCCCGATGCCCTCATTCCGGCAGATGTGGACGAGACTCCGCTCCGCAACGAACTTCCGCGGACTCTTGCCATGCGGCTCGCCGCGGACAAGGCCGCCGCCGGTCGCAAGCTTGCCGAGCTCAGGCCCGAAACGCAGGGTGCCTTCGTGCTGGCCGCAGATACCGTTGTCGCGGTCGGGCGGCGGATTCTGCCCAAATGCGAGCTGATCGACGAGGCAGGCTCCTGCCTGCGTCTTCTGTCGGGCCGCGCCCACCGGGTCTATACGGGCATCACGCTGATCACCCCGAAGGGGGCGGAACGCCGCCGCCTTGTGGAGACCAGGTTGCGCTTCAAGCGCCTGTCCAGCACCGAGATCGAGGCCTATCTCGCCTCCGGCGAATGGAGGGGCAAGGCGGGGGGCTATGCCATCCAGGGCCTTGCGGGTGCCTTTCCGGTCAAGCTTGTTGGCTCCTATACCAATGTGGTGGGCCTGCCGCTCAACGAGACGATGACCCTGCTGTCGGGCGAGAAATTCCCGGTCCATTTCCTCTGGCTCAATCGCGTCTGAGACGAGGGGCGTCATGGCTGACGAGAATTCTCAAAATGGTGGCCAGCTGACGCCCGCGCCCAAGTGCCCGATCTGTGCAAAGCCCCGCGAGCTCAAATACCGGCCCTTCTGCTCGAAGCGCTGCCAGCAGGTGGACCTCGGCCGCTGGCTCGGCGAGGTCTATACGATCCCTGTCACGGAGCTCGATGATGAAGATGGCGAGGAGCCCGCTACCCCGCCTCTTCGTCGCTCCCGGGACGACTAGGACTAGGGCCATTCGGCCGCCAGCTCTTTCCGAATCTGCCATGGAACAAAACCTCATCGCCTCGCGTTCGCCTTCGGCGCGCTCGAGCGGTTTGACCTGACGCAAATACGGGTCGGGACTTTCCTCTATGCTGCGCGCGGAGGTCCGGAATGAGTGCTGATCCATCACGTTCGGCGCCGTTCTGGCGCGATGCAGTCTCCGCAAATTACGCCGGGCAGGCGGGCGGCCTCACGAGCATGGAGGCGCAACACAGGCTTCAGGAGCGTGGCGCCAATGTCGTCAGCACAGCCGTGCGCCGCCGACTGCTGCACAAGATCCGGCAACGGCTGACGGAACCACTCGTCGCCATCCTTCTCATCGCCGGCCTCGTCTCCGGACTGACGGGCGACCTGTCCAGTTTCATCATCATCATGATCATCGTGGCCTTCTCCATCGGCCTCGATGTGCTGCAGGAACATCGCGCGGAGGAGGCAGCCGACGCCCTCAAGCTCTCGGTCGCTGTACGGTGCGATGTGCTGCGCGACGGTCAGCTGGTCAGCCTGCCGGTCACCGACATCGTCGAGGGTGACGTGGTGCATCTGTCACCCGGAGATCTCGTCCCGGCTGACGGCATCATCCTCGACAGTCACAGCGCGCGGGTGAACGAGGCCCTGCTCACGGGCGAGCCCTATGCGATCGAAAAGCGAGCCGGGGCAGCGGAGGGACCATCGCTTGGCGAGGCGACGAATGCCCTTTTCAGCGGCACTGGCGTGGTCACGGGAACCCTGAGCTTCCTCGTCATCGCCACGGGAACGCGAACCCAGTTTGGCGCCATAGCTTCAGCCCTTCAGGACGATGCAGCGCCAACCTCCTTCCAGCGTGGTGTGCATGCGCTGGGGATCCTCATCCTGAGACTGACCGCCTTCCTGGTTCTTTTCGTCCTGCTGGCGCAGCTTGGCCTGCACAGGCCGGTCATCGAGTCCTTTCTCTTCGCCGTTGCTCTTGCTGTCGGACTGACGCCAGAGCTTCTGCCAATGATCATGACCGTGACGCTTGCGCGCGGGGCCCTGCGCATGGCGGCGCGCAAGGTGGTCGTCAAACGCCTCACCTCCATTCATGATCTTGGCGCCATGGATGTTCTGTGCACGGACAAGACAGGTACATTGACCGAAGCGCGCATCGAATTGCTCCATCATCGCGATCTTGCCGGTCAGGACGATCCGCGACTGCTGGAACTCGCTGCCATAAACTGCCATTTCGCCGGAGACATGCGCAGCCCACTGGACGAGGCGATCCTGACTCATCTGGGCGATCACGACTGGTCGCATCTCAAACTGGTCGCGCAGGAGCCTTTCGACTTTGAACGGCGACGGTCCTCGGTTCTTGTCGATAAGGATGGCGAGCATCTGCTCATCGTGAAGGGGGCACCTGAAGACGTCCTGGCCAATTGCACGCAGGTTGAAGGCGCTGGCGCTGTTGCGCGGGCCATGGTGCCTGCCGATCACGCCGCGGTGGTTCAGGCCTATGAAGAGGCTGCACGTGATGGCTTGCGCTGTCTTGCGGTTGCCATCCGCCATTTCGATGCGCAACAAGGCACCCTGTCCGTGCAGGACGAAACAGGGCTGAC
>CAISZN010000131.1 GCA_903889985.1 uncultured Hyphomicrobiales bacterium
ATCGCGCGGGGAGCGGCCCTGTCGCAGTTCCTCGGTCACGAGATGGGCCACGACCTCCGTGTCCGTTTCCGTTGCGAAGTGGTGCCCCTTGGCGATGAGCTCCTCACGCAATTCGCGGAAGTTCTCGATGATGCCGTTGTGGACCACCGCAAGCCGGTCGCTCGCATGGGGGTGGGCATTGTTCTCTGTCGGTCGGCCATGGGTGGCCCAGCGGGTATGCCCGATGCCCACCATGCCCTTGAGCGGCTCCCTGGACAGCAGGGTCTCGAGATTGCGCAATTTGCCCTCGGCACGACGGCGGGTGAGGTGCCCCCCCTCCAGCGTCGCAATGCCGGCCGAGTCATAGCCCCTGTATTCGAGACGCTTCAGCGCCTCGATGATACGGCCAGCCACCGGCTCCGTGCCAAGCATCCCGACGATTCCACACATGCGTGCCTGTCTCCTGAACCAGCCCCAGAGCTAGACTGCGGGGCTTCCCCCGCTCAAGTCACTTTGCGTGACGGATTATTGCCAAGTCCCTCAGCCCGGGCGCTTCTTCGGTTTACCTTCATGCGCCTTGCGAAAGGCTCCTGCCCACCCGGCCTTCTCGATCTGGCGGCCGCGCGCAACCGCAAGCGCATCAGGGGCCACGTCCTTGGTGATCACGGAGCCCGAGCCGACGTAGGCGCCATCGCCAACCTGGACGGGGGCGACAAGGGCCGAATTGGAGCCAATGAAAGCCCCCTCGCCGATGATGGTGCGGGCCTTGTCGAAGCCGTCGTAATTGCAGGTGATGGTGCCCGCGCCAATGTTGGCATGGGCGCCGACCGTGGCATCGCCGATATAGGTGAGGTGGCTCACAGCCGCGCCCGCACCAATGTCGGCAGCCTTGATCTCCACGAAATTCCCGACCTTGGCCTTCTCTCCGATGCGCGCCCCCGGCCGCAGACGGGCGAAGGGACCGATGGACGCCCCGGCCGCCACGCTTGCCTCGGCAAGATGCGAAAAGGCATGGATCACCGCGCCCTCCCCAACCCGGACAGCCGGGCCGAAGACCACGTTGGGCTCCACCACCACATCGCACCCCAGTTGCGTGTCATGGCTGAGGAAAACGGTGTCCGGAGCGATCAGGGTCGCCCCGGCGCGCATGGCCGCCTCGCGCAGGCGCTTTTGCAGAACCGCCTCGGCGGCTGCAAGCTGGACCCGGTCATTGACGCCCATGACCTCGGTCTCGGGCGCAACCACACAGACCGCCCGGCCGCCCAGCTTGCGGGAGACTTCGACCGCATCGGTCAGGTAGAATTCCTTCTGGGCATTGGCGTTTCCGATGGCAGTGAGGATCTCCAGCGCCCGTGCTCCATCAAGACCAATGAGGCCTGCATTGCAGAGGGTCACTGCCCGCTCGGCCTCGCTCGCATCCTTGTGTTCCCGGATGGCAACCAGAGCCCCATCCTGCTGGAGCAGCCGACCGTAGCCGGTGGGGTCCCTGGCCTCGAAGCCGAGCGCCGCGACGCTGGCACCGTCCGCCAGAGGGGCTCGCAGGGCCGCAAAGGTCTCAGGCTGGACGAGTGGCGTATCTGCGAAGGCAATCACGAGATCGTCGCAGCCGGCCTCGAGGGCCTTGCGGGCGGCCAGAACGGCGTGGGCCGTGCCCAGACGCTCGCTCTGAACGAAGATTTCGCAGGCAGGTTCGACCCTGAGTGCCTCGGCGGCCACATCCTCGCGGCCGGGACCGACGACGACAGCGATCCGATCAGCTCCCGCAGCCTGCACGCTGGCAAGGACCTGGGCCAGCATCGAGCGGTTGGCGACCTGGTGCAGGACCTTGGGCAAGGCGGACTTCATGCGGGTCCCTTCGCCGGCGGCGAGGATCACAGCGAGACAGGTCCGGGCTTGGGTCTTGGGCATCTTGGAGGGTCTCTCCCACGTGGACGTGTGCCTGCAGCCTTAGCCCAAAGGGCTCGTGGCGTCAGCAAAAAGGGCGTGCCATGGAAAACACACCAAATGGCCCCTCGCCTGTCAGACAATTGCAGTATAGATGACGCTGCCCGCTGCGGAGTTACCTGTAACCTATGTTCGAACGGCGAGATGTGTTGAAATATGTAGCGGGTGGCGTGGCAGCCAAGATCCTGCCATCTCTCATCAGCTCCGCATCTGCCCAGACTCCGGCCAGCCCCGCGGCGGCTCCTGAGACCTTCGATTGGGGCAGCGTCGTCGAGACTGCGCGCACCCTGTCCAAGCGGCCGTTCCGGGCACCAGCGGTCGACCTTCCCGATCCCTTCGCAAACCTGACCTATGAGCAGTATTCGGGGATCAGGAATCTTCCCGGGACCGCTGTGTGGGCCGAGGACAATGTCGGGTTCGCCATCGAGCCCCTGCACCGGGGATTTGCCTTCGCCACGCAGGTCCAGATTGCCCTGATCGAGGACGGCAAGGTCCTCCCGCTCGCCTATCGCACGAGCGACTATGACTTCGGTGGCCTGAAAGTGCCCGCCGACTTGAAGGACATCGGATTTTCAGGCTTCCGCATCCTGCAGACCCGCGACAAGCCGGCAAACGAGATCGCAATCTTTCAGGGCGCGAGCTTCTTTCGCGCCATTGGCCGCGGGCAGACCTATGGTGTCACGGCGCGTGGCTTGTCGGTGCGCACCGCCGATCCAAAGGGCGAGGAGTTCCCCGCCTTCCGCTCGATCTGGATCGAGAAGCCGACACTGGCCACCAACGCCCTTGTGATCTACGCCGTCCTGGAATCCGAGAGCATCACCGGAGCCTATCGCTTCACTTTCCGGGGTGGCGAGGCCACGATCAGCGATACGGAATGCACGCTGTTCCCACGCGTCAATATCGACAATGTTGGTCTTGGCGCCATGACCGCCACGCATGTGGCTGGGCCGCTTGACCGCCGCCGCACGGACGACGTGCGCCCCAGCATCTTCGACATGAACGGCCTGCAGATGCTGAATGGCCGAGGTGAGTGGATCTGGCGGCCGGTCTCCAACCGCGAGACCCTGCAGATCTCCGCTTTTCAGGACGAGAACCCACGCGGTTTCGGCTTTCTGCAGCGCGACCGGGATTTTGGGCGTTTTCTCGACGACGAGCGTCATTGGGAACAGCACCCGTCACTCTGGATCGAGCCAATCGGCGACTGGGGCCCCGGCAGCGTCAATCTCGTCGAGATTCCCTCGGACTCCGAGGTGAACCAGAATATCGTCGCCTATTGGCGGCCGAAGAACCCGCTGGCCGCAGGCACCGAAATTTCTTTCGCTTATCGTCAGTTCTGGTGCTGGTCGCCGCCGGAGCGCCCAAACCTTGCGACGGTTTCCATCTCGCGGGCCGGGCGACCCACGGGCTCAGCAGCCAACGCGCGCCGCCGCCGGTTCCTTGTTCAATTTTCCGGAGACGGCTTCGCCGAGATTGAGCGCGGACAGGACGTCTTCGCCAATCTGTGGGTCGGCCCAGGCAATATCCTTGGCGCGAAATCCATCCTGTCGCCCGACCGGAAGGCCTTTCGCGTGGTCTTCGACGTCGAGGCCGGCAACGAACCTGTGATGGAACTTCGCCTGCAGCTCGAATATCAAGGCAAGCCGATCAGCGAGACCTGGCTTTATCGATGGACATCGTGACGAGCACGCCCGAGACCACTGCCGAAGACACGCGAGAGGCGCAGCCACTGGAGCCAGTGACCGCGGACCGCTGCATGCCTCCGGAGCGCCCTCTGGCAATGCCGATCCAGCGCCTCAACCGCTTCCATCCGAGCGAGCGTCGGCCAAGGCAAATGCCGGAGCTCTGGACCATGCCATGGTTCTCGCGCCTGCTTGTCTTCGGTGGCGGGCTGCTGCTGACCGCCTATGGCGCCTATGAAATGTTCGGCGTCATCAATGTCGGCGTCATCACCTCGCTCAAATGGGCGCTGCTTGTGCTGTTCCTTGCGAACTTTTCCTGGATCGCGATCGCCTTCACGAGCGGCATCCTGGGCTTCGCCTGGCTCCTCTTCCGCAAGCCTCCGGCACCGCCCGCTCCGGGCACATTGAAGCACCGCACGGCTGTGGTGATGCCCATCTATAATGAGGCGCCATCGCGCGTCTTCGCGGCCCTGCAGGCGATTTATGAGGACGTGGAGCGCACGGGGCTGGGCGCTCATTTTGACTGGATCTTCCTGTCGGATTCGACCAATCCCGATGTCTGGATCGCAGAAGAACGCGCCTTCATCGCCATGCGCGAAAGGCTTGGGCCGCAGGCCCGCATCTACTATCGCCACAGGCCAAAGAACATTGCCCGCAAGGCCGGCAACATCGGTGACTTCGTCAGCCGCTGGGGCGGCAATTACGAGCATATGGTGGTGCTCGACGCGGATAGCCTGATGACCGGCCACTCCATCGTGTGCCTCGCAGCCGCGATGGAGGCGGATCCAGATTCCGGCATTATCCAGACCCTGCCGCTCATCATCAACCGCAACACCATGTTTGCGCGTGTCCAGCAGTTTGCAGCGCGCATCTATGGTCCTGTGATCGCCTGCGGACTGGCGATCTGGTCGGGCCGCGATGGCAACTACTGGGGCCACAACGCCATCATCCGCACCCGCGCCTTTGCTTCCCATGCGGGCCTGCCGGACCTGCGCGGCAAGCCACCCTTCGGCGGCCACGTTCTGAGCCACGACTTCGTCGAGGCTGCCCTCGTGCGACGCGCCGGGTATGCGGTCTATATGCTGCCCATGCTGGGGGGCAGCTATGAGGAAAGCCCGCCCTCCCTCATTGACCTGGCGGCGCGCGACCGTCGCTGGTGCCAGGGCAACCTGCAGCATATGCGCATCCTGCCGACACGTGGTCTCAAGCTCGCCACGCGCCAGCATTTTGCCACCGGCATCATGAGCTATCTCGCCTCGCCATTCTGGATGGCACAGCTCATCGTGGGCATCGTGCTCGTGCTGCAGTCGGCCTATATCAGGCCGGAATATTTCACTGACGAATTCCGTCTGTTCCCGGCATGGCCGCTCTTCGATGCGGAACGTGCGCTTGCGCTCTTCGGCGTCACCATGGGCGTGCTGCTCGCACCGAAATTCTTCGGGCTCATCATTGCGCTGATCGATGGGCCAACGCGGCGCGCCTGCGGCGGAGGCTTTCGCCTGACGGCTTCGGCCCTGCTCGAAATCCTGCTCTCGGCGCTGTTTGCGCCAATCATGATGGTCATTCAGACCGGATCGGTGATGCAGATCGTCTTTGGCCGCGACACGGGGTGGAACCCGCAGCGGCGCGATGACGGGTCAATCCCCTTCCTCAGCATTGTGCGACGGCACCGGTCGCATCTGGCGCTCGGGATCGTGACGCTCATTGCGGGCCTGATCATCTCGCCCTCGCTGGCAGCCTGGATGTCGCCAACGATCGCCGGTCTCATCCTGTCCATTCCGCTCTCATGGGCCAGCGGCCTGCTGTCTCTTGGCCTGTTCCTCAAGCGCATGGGCCTTCTGCTGACGCCTGAGGAAGATGCGCCCCCGCCCATTGCGACACGCTCCAACGCGCTGGCAGCCCAGCTCGCGAGTGGCGATCAGGATGACGAGGATGCCATCCTCATCATCCATGACAATCCTGTGCTGCGTCAGCTCCACGAAAACTATCTGCCGCCGGCAATGCCCCATGCGCGCGGCATCATCGATGCAGACCGGGCGGTGGCGGAGGCCAAGCTCATCGATGCAGAAACGGTGGACGAGGTGGCGCGCTGGCTCAGGCCGCGCGAACGCATGGTCGTGCTGCACGACCGCGCGCTCCTCGACATGCTGGCCCGCCTGCCCAGCAGCCGCCCCAGAAATATCGAAACGAGCCAGTAAATCCACTCTCGAACGTGAGACGAGAAGGATGATCCTTCGGCCTGTTAGCCGTCGGAGGTGAGCCTGTTTCTGTTCCAGAGGGTCGGGAACAGCTTGATCCAGATGGCAGCGCCAAGCAGCGCACCAACTCCGCCTACGATCACTGCGGGCACGGCACCTATGAACGAGGCGACGGTCCCCGATTCAAAATCGCCAAGATTGTTCGACGTGCCGGTCAGGATCGTGTGAACCGCGATGACCCGGCCCCGCATGGCATCCGGCGTCTCGATCTGGATCAGCGATGAGCGGATGACGATGCTGATGACATCCGCGCCGCCCAGAATGGCCAAGCATAGCATGGCCGGCCAGATGCTGGTCGACAGGCCAAAGCCGATGGTGGCGAATCCATAGATGAAGACGCAGATGAACATCGTGCGCCCAACTCGCTCCTGCAGCGGATAATGGGCCAGCACCACAGCCGTCAGGATAGAGCCGATCGCCGGCATGGAACGCAGGAGGCCAAGGCCCCAGGGCCCCGTCTGGAAGACCTCGCTGGCGAAGATCGGCAGCAGCGCGGTTGCGCCACCCAGGAGAACCGCAACGAGATCGAGCGTGATGGCGCCCATCACCACGGGACAGCCCCAGATGTATTTATAGCCTGCAACCAGCATGGACCATGTGACCGGTCCTTTAGAGCGACCCTTGGCCGGGCGGGGCGCGATCAGGAAGGCCGCAGCCGTGGCGCAGACGAAGCAGGCAAGTGCCGCGGTGAAGGGCACCATGGCGCCGAATGGATACAGCAGACCGCCAAGCGCCGGACCTATGACGTTGGCCGTCTGGTTGCCGGAATTGCTCCAGGCAGCAGCGCTGGCAAATTCCTCATCGGGAACCGTTGCTGCCATGAGCGCCTGTCCGGCAGGATTTGAGAAGGCCCGGCAGGCACCCAGCGCAATGACCACGAGATAGATCGGCCACACAAGGCGCTCATAGACGAGGACGCAGAGCGCTACGGCGCCCAGCGTGATCAGGGCATACGTGAGAACAAGGATGCGGCGACGATCAAACCGGTCCGCGACAGCACCCGTCACGAGCGAAAGCGGCACCGTGGGCAGGAAGGTCGAGAGCCCGATGAGCCCGAGCGCGAAGGCGTCATGGGTCAGATCCCACACCAGCCAGGCGATGGCCACGTTCTGCATCTGCATGGCCAGCCCCCAGAGGAAGCGGCCGATGACGTAAAGGCGGAAATCGCGGAAGCGGAACACCGCCCGCCCACCACGGGATGAAAGGCTCATGCACACCAATCTGTCGAAAGACGTTGCCTGACTGGTAGCAGATTGAGGCGTCCGGTCCAGTCGAAGGCTCAGCCGCCGAGGTAGGCCTGAGCGACCTTCTGGTCGCCGGCAACGGCAGCCGCGGGACCCGACAGTTCGATCAGGCCCGATTGCAGCACATAGGCCTCGTCCGCCACGTCCAGTGCCGCCTGTGCATTCTGCTCGACGAGCAGGATCGTGCGCCCCTCAGCCTTCAGGGCTTCCACGATTCGGAAGATTTCTTCGACGAAGAGGGGCGCCAGCCCCATGGATGGCTCGTCGAGCAGCAACAGCCGGGGATCTGCCATGAGGGCGCGACCCATGGCCAGCATCTGCTGCTCACCGCCGGAGAGAAGCCCTGCGGTTTGGCCAAGACGCTCCGCAAGGCGCGGAAAGCGGGTCAGGACCATGTCGCGACGCCGCGCCTCTTCCGCCTTGTCGCTGAGCAGCCAGGCGCCCATGCGCAGGTTCTCGTCGATGCTCATGTTGGCGAAGACCTGCCGACCCTCCGGCACCTGCACGATGCCAAGGCCGGCGATGCGATGGGGCGCCATGCCGCCAATGTCCCGGCCATGCAAACGGATGGATCCGGCGCGTGGTCGCAGCAGGCCCGAGATGCCGCGCAGCACAGTGGTCTTGCCCGCGCCGTTGGCCCCGATGAGCGTGACGACAGTGCCCTCGCGCACCTCAAGGCTGATGCCCTTCACCGCATTGGTCTTGTTGTAGCCAAGCGTCAGCCCCTCGATGGAGAGCAGCGGGATCTCGCTCATGCGCCCGCCTCCAGGCTGTGCGCCACCTTCGCGCCGAGGTAGGCCTCCACCACCTTTGGATTATTGCGCACCTGCGTGGGCGTTCCTTCCGCAATCTTGCGGCCGAAATTCAGCACGGTGATCTGATCGCACAGGCGCATGACGAAATGCATGTCGTGTTCGACCAGCAGCATGGTCAGTCCACGCTGTTTCATGCGACCGAGAAGCGCTTCGAGATCACGGGTCTCGGAAGGGTTCATGCCGGCTGCAGGTTCATCGAGCAGGAGCAATTTCGGATCGCTTGCGAGCGCGCGGCCAATTTCCAGACGGCGCTGGTCACCATAGGGCAGGTCACCGCAACGGCGTCTGGCCTCCTGCGCAAGGCCGACGAAGTCGAGGATTTCCATGGCGCGTGTGACCGCAGCTCGCTCATCACTGCGGAAGGCGCCCAGGCGCGCAAGGATTGCCGGCAACCCAGCTTTCATGCGCAGATGCATGCCGGTCATGACCACTTCCAGCACGCTCATGTCGGGGAACAGACGAATGTTCTGGAAAGTTCGCGCCAGCCCCCGGCGCGCGCGCTGCCAACTCGTCAGGTCCTCGATGTTTTCGCCCGCAAGCAGGACCTGCCCGGAGGTTCGCGGCACGAGACCAGAAATGAGATTGAAGCAGGTCGTCTTGCCCGCACCATTGGGCCCGATGAGGCCATGCACCCCACCCTGCTCCACATCGAAGCTCACATCATCAACCGCCGCGAGGCCGCCAAAGCGCACGGTGAGTGACGAGATCTGCAGCAGCGCGCTCATGCCGGTGTCTCCGGCCGTGCGCCGAGCCTTGCCATGCGCCATGCCAGCACGCCGCGCGGCATGAACATGACCGCAAGAACGATGATCGAGCCATTGACGACGAACTTATATTCGGCGAGCGGGCGCAGCAGCTCCGGCAGGAGTGTCAGCACCAGCGCCCCGAAAATGGGACCCAAGGGTGAGCCGATGCCACCCAGCAGCGCATAGCTCAGGATCGTCACCGCCTGATCGAACCCATAGTCATTGGGCGAGATGAAAGAGGAAACATGGGCATTCAGCGCGCCAGCAAGGCCCGCCAGCATCGCCGAGACGACGAGAGCAGCCAGCTTGTAAGCTGGCAGGTCGATGCCAAGCGCACCTGCCGCGATCTCATCCTCGCGGATCGCCTCCATGGCGCGGCCGATGCGCGAGCGCGCCACAAGCACGAAAGCCAGCGTTGCGACAAAGAGGCTGCCATAGATCGAGACAAGACCGCCCTTGGTGGGAATGCCGGAGATTCCGAGCGCCCCACCCGTGAACTCTGAATTCACGAAGAACAGCCGCAGCACCTCGCCAAGGCCGATGGTGGCAAGTGCCAGATAGACCCCCGAAAGGCGCAGGGTCGGCGAGCCGATGATCAGCGCTGCCAAAGCCGGGATCGTCATGGAGGCGAGCAGGACAAGAGGAAAAGGCAGGCCGAGTTTCACCGTCATGAGGGCAGAGGCATAGGCCCCCAGCCCCATGAAGGCCGCCTGCCCCAGCGAGAGCTGCCCGACCGAGAGAACCACATACATGCTCAGGGCCAACAGACCATTGATGCCGAGCGAATAGACGAGGTTCTGATAGGTGAAGAGGAAATCGTCGAGCCATTCCGCCATGCTCACGCCCTCTTCACGGCGGCACGGCCAAACATGCCGGAGGGTCGAAACCAGAGCGTCAGAACCAGGAGGGCAAATCCCACCGCGTCCTTCCAGGTCGAGGCGACATAGCCCGCAGTCAGGGTCTCAAGCATGCCGACGACGAGGCCAGCGACCAGCGCACCACGTATGTCGCCAAGCCCGCCAAGGATGATGACGGCAAAGCCCTTCAGCATCATCACCTCGCCCATATAGGGCTGGATGGCGTTGTAGTTGAGGCCGATGAGCACGCCCGTCGTGCCGCCCAGCATGCCAGACACGAAGGAGACGAGACGCACAAGCGCCCCGCCATTGACGCCCATCAGGGCCGCGATGTCGGGCTTCTCGGCCAGAGCGCGGATGCCAAGGCCGATGCGCGTCCCCTGCATGAGGGCGAGCAGGCCCACCACGATCACCACCGTCATGCCAATGATGAGGATCTGCGTCTGGGTGATGCGAATGCCCAGAACTTCCATGGCACGCGCATCGATCACCGAGGGCGGGAAGCGGCGGATATCTGTCCCGAAGGCTGCATTGGCGAGCGAATAGAGCAGCAGCGTCGCGCCCAGCGTCACCATGAGGGACGCAAGTTCCGGCGCCTTGGCCCTTCGAAGGGGCGTCAGCAGCAGTGCATCAAGCACCACCGCGATAAGGCCTGAGCCAACGGCTGACAGGGGCAACGCGAGCCAGATCGAAAGGTGCAGGTCGCGCGCAGCAAAGAGCGCGAGAAAGGCGCCAACCGAGAAGTAAAACCCATAGGTGAGGTTGATGACGCCCAGCACACCAAACATCAGGGTGAAGCCCAGCGCAAAGAGCGCATAGGTCGATCCAACCACAAGGCCGTTGAGAAACTGCTGAGCGAGCATCGGGCAATCTGCGACGCCCGCACGCGGGCTGGTTGGGACAAGGAACCCGCGCCACATCAGGTGGCGCGGGTTGAAATGTGGCTTACTTGAAGATCTGGAACTTGCCGCCCTTCATCTCAATCACGACGACGCCTGAGGTATCGGCCGGATCGCGATCTGGGGTGAAGGAGAAGTTGCCCATGACGCCGGAATATTTCGCCTTCGCCAGGGCATCGCGGATCTTGTCCGCATTGGCGGCCCCAGCTTCCTTGATCGCATTGGCGACAATGAAAAGCGTATCATAGGCCTGGGCGGCAAACTGGTCAGGATCCGAATTATACTTGGCCTTATAGGCCTTCACGAACTTCTGGTTGACCTCGTCAGCCTTGTCGATGAACCAGGGCGAACCTACCAGAGTACCATCGGCAGCCGCGCCCGCGACGGTTGGCACCTGCGGCGAGTTGAGGCCGTTGCCACCAATGACGCGCACACTGTCGGGAATGCCGAGTGACTTCTTGGCGAGCAGGATGCCCGCCCCCGCCTCGACCAGCGCCGAGACCACGATGGCATCGGGGTTGAGGCTCTTGATCTTGGTGAGCTGGGCCGAGAAGTCGGTGTCCTTGGATCCGAAGGTCTCGGTCGTGACCGTCTCGAGGCCGAGCTTGGCGATGGCATCCTTCATCACATCATAGGCCGACTTGGTGAAGGCATCGTCGGCGCCATACATCACCGCGACTTTCTTGATGCCGAGCTTTTCCTTGGCAGTGCGCAGGGTCACCGGCACCACGTCGGCTTCCGGCAGCGAAGTGCGGAACACATAGGTGCCCAGCGCCGTGATGCCGTTGGCCGTCGTCGATGTGCCCACGATGGGGATCTTGCGCTCATTGGCCACGGGGCCGACCGCAAACATCTCGTTCGACAGGGTGGGACCAAGGATCAGCGGCACCTTCTTGCCGCCAATCAACTGGCGGGCTGCGTTGAGCGCCTGATCCTTGTTGCCGGCGGAATCCTCATAGGCGATGGCGAGCGGAGCACCCAGCACGCCGCCGGCCTTGTTGACCTCTTCAAGGGCGAGGTCGAAGCCGTTCTTGATCGCGATGCCATATTTGTTGTTCGGCCCCGTCAGAATCTCGATGGCCCCGATGGTGACCGGCGTCTGGGCGAAAGCAGCGCTCGCCCAAAGGGAAGCAGCCAAGGGAAGGGCCGCGAAAGTCAGTTTGCGACGGGACATCATAGGCGTCGTCTCCAATAAGCGGTCTTGACCAGCCGCCGGGTGGCGCAATCTAGCCGAACTGCGCCGCAGCCTCAATTACAGCCGCTTATCCAACACAAGCGAGACTTGTTCCCCTAGGGGCTCAGCGGCTAGACTTTGGTCTATGCGTGAGGCCATTCCTTTGGTCCGCCTGAGGAAACGAACCGAGGACCGATGGGGACCCCCTTCAAGGCACTTTACGCCATCGCCTGCGTCATTCTGTGCGGCCTGCCTGCCGCTGCACAGGACAGCGTAGCAGCTTTCTACAAGGGCAAGTCGATCTCCCTGCTGATCGGCAGCTCGGTGGGTGGAGGCTATGACACCTATGCGCGGTTGCTGGCCCGCTATCTGGGCAAATATGTGCCCGGCAACCCTACCATCGTGCCCACCAACATGCCCGGAGCCGGGGGCAATCTCGTAGCCGGCCATATCTATAATATCGCGCCCAAGGATGGGACTGTCATGGCCCTCATCCTGCCCGGCACGGTGACCGAGCCTCTCTTTCAGGGCCGCGAGAAGGTAAAGCACGACCCCGCAAAGCTCACCTATGTAGGAAGTGCCAACAGCGAAGTGGACCTTTGCTATGTGCGCGCCGACACCGGCGTCACGTCACTGAAGGATCTCGCCGCGAAGGAAGTCGTGATCGGCGCAAGTGCGGAGGGTGGTTCCACCCGCGATCAGGCGACCCTGCAGGCCAATCTCATCGGCAGCAGATTCCGGATTGTTGCCGGCTATCCGGGCTCACGTGAAATCCTCCTGGCCATCGAGAAGGGAGAAGTGAGCGGGATCTGCGGTCTGGGCCTGCCCGCCTTCCGACAGGCCCATGCGGACTGGATCGAGAGCGGCTTCGTGCGCATCCTCTCGCAGGACAATGCCAGGGGCGACCCCAAGCTGACGGCGAGGGGCGTACCGCGCACGGTGGATTTCGCCAGAAGCGCCGAAGACAGACAGATCATGGAACTGGTCTATGCCCAGCAGGAATTCGGCCGGCCCTTCGTCATGCCACCAAATGTGCCCGCCGAGCGCGTGGCCGCCCTGCGCAAGGCCTTCGTCGAAGCGCTGAACGACAAGGAGCTGCTTGCTGAGGCCGAGAGGCTGAAGATCGACGTCACCCCGGTCGAGGGAAGCGAGCTGCAGGCCCTCGTCGAAAAGGTCTATGCGACTCCACCCGCCATCGTGGAGCGCGCAAGGCAGGCGCTGGTCTATCGCGCGCCGTAGGCTGAACCGAAGACGCCCGCGCCCATCTTGCCATATACCGTGTGAGCGTCCCCTCTCCCGCCAGCGGGAGAGGGACAGGGTGAGGGCGCTGCGGTTTTCAACGCGGCAGAAGATGAAGAGCCGAGACACCCCTCATCCTCACCTTCTCCCCACCTGCGGCGGGGAGAAGGAGGCAGAAGCATCGAGCTTCATTCTCAGATCTTCAGCACGCATCCAGATGGGCGGCAGGAGTCCCGCGATCCGCCTAGCGCCGCGGGTTCTGCGCTGCGCGACGCAGTGCATCCGCCAGCGCCCCACCGGCTGCCGAGGGCTTCTCCGGCTGGCGCATGTTCTTTTGCGTGTCGCGCTGGGAGGCCGAGCGATCGCCACCCTTGGGCTGTGCCTTGCCCGGTTCGTCCGACATGCGCATGGTGAGCGCGATGCGCTTGCGGGCCTTGTCCACCTCCAGCACCTTGACCTTCACGATGTCGCCGGGCTTGGCCACGTCGCGCGGATCCTTGATGAAGGTGTTGGACATGGCAGAGATATGCACGAGCCCATCCTGATGCACGCCAATGTCAACGAAGGCGCCGAAGGCTGCGACGTTGGTGACAACGCCTTCGAGGATCATCCCGGGCACAAGATCATTGAGGGTCTCGACACCTTCCTTGAACTCCGCCGTCTTGAACGCAGGGCGCGGGTCACGGCCGGGCTTCTCGAGTTCCTTGAAGATGTCGGTGACCGTGGGCAGGCCGAAGCGCTCGTCGGTGAACTGCTGCGGCTTCACCGAGCGCAGCAGGCCGCCGTTGCCGATCAGCACCTTGATGTCGCTTTTCGTCGCCTCGATGATCTTGCGCACCACCGGATAGGCTTCCGGATGCACGCCTGAGGCATCGAGCGGGTCCTCGCCACCCTGAATGCGCAGGAAGCCCGCACACTGTTCGAAGGCCTTGGGGCCAAGGCGCGGAACCTCCTTCAGCGCCGCGCGCTTGCGGAAGGGGCCATTGGCATCCCGGTAGGAAACGATGGACTGGGCCAGCGATTCGCCCACGCCAGACACGCGCGCAAGCAAGGGCGCGGAGGCCGTGTTCACGTCGACACCCACCGCGTTCACGCAGTCTTCGACCACCGCATCGAGGGAGCGGGACAGCTTCCCTTCTGCCAGATCGTGCTGGTACTGGCCGACACCGATGGACTTCGGGTCGATCTTCACCAGTTCCGCAAGTGGGTCCTGCAGGCGGCGCGCGATGGACACAGCCCCGCGCAGCGTGACGTCGAGGTCCGGCAGCTCGGCGGAGGCAAAGGCCGAGGCTGAATAGACCGAGGCGCCCGCTTCCGACACCATGATCTTGGTGAGCTTGAGATCTGCGTTGCGCGACACGACTTCTGCGGCGAGCTTGTCGGTTTCACGCGAGGCCGTGCCATTGCCGATGGAGATGAGATCAACCTTGTGCACGCGGGCAAGGCGGGAGAGTTCCGCCACCGCATCATCCCAGCGCCGCTGTGGCTCGTGCGGATAGATGACCGAGGTCGCCACCACCTTGCCCGTGGCATCGACGACAGCAACCTTCACACCTGTGCGAAAGCCCGGATCAAGCCCCATGGTCGCGCGCGCACCGGCAGGCGCTGCAAGCAGCAGATCACGCAGGTTGCCCGCAAAGACCTTCACGCCCTCGTCTTCGGCCTGCTGCCACAGACGCATGCGCAGATCGACGGCAAGATGCACCTGCAGGCGCGTGCGCCAGGCCCAGCGCACCGTGTCCATCAGCCAGCGATCACCCGGACGGCCCTTGTCAGAGATGCCGACCTGCAGGGCGATCTTGCGCTCATAGGGACCGGGTTCACCAGGCTTGCTCGGACCTTCGGGCTCCGCTTCGAGCTTTAGGTCGAGCACCTCTTCCTTCTCGGCACGGAAGAGCGCGAGAATGCGATGGGACCGAAGCTTCGGGAAGGGTTCGGAGAAGTCGAAATAATCCGAGAACTTGGCGCCCTCGGTCTCCTTGCCCGGCTTGACCTTCGAGATGAGCTGGCCGCGGGTCCAGTATTCCTCGCGCAGGGCACCGATGAGTTCGGCATTTTCCGACATGCGCTCGATGAGAATCGAGCGCGCACCGTCGAGCGCTTCCTGTGCCGTGTTGATGCCCTTCTCCGCATTGATGAAGGCTTCTGCACGGGCTGCAGGGTCCATGGTCGGTTCACCGATCAGCAGATCGGCGAGCGGTGCCAGGCCGGCCTCGATGGCGATGGTGGCCTTGCTGCGGCGCTTGGGCTTGAAGGGCAGATAGATATCCTCGAGACGCGACTTCGTGTCAGCGTCGAGGATCGTCTTTTCCAGCGCCGCATCAAGCTTGCCCTGCTCGCGGATGGACTCGAGGATGGCTTTGCGCCGATCCTCCATCTCGCGCAGATAGCGCAGGCGCTCTTCAAGCGTGCGCAGTTGCGCATCATCAAGCTGGCCGGTGGCTTCCTTGCGGTAGCGGGCGATGAAGGGCACCGTCGATCCAGCATCCAGAAGCTCGACCGCCGCGATGACCTGCCGGTCCTGAACACCGAGTTCTTCCGCAATACGCTGGTTGATCGACTTCATCACGCCTCCGAATCGGCAGGACAGCCCCGCCCCCGAGAGGGGGAGGGTTTAGACCAGCGGATGCGAAGGGGTCAAAGCCGGGCTGTGGAAGACTTCTTCCTCAGTTGCGAATGTCCTGCAGGAACCATTCCGTGGGAATTTCGCGACCAATTCCGGCCTTTTTGACCGCTTCATAGACACGGCCCGCCACCGCGTAGAACTGGGCTCCCTGCAGGTTTCCACGTTCCGACCAGGTGATCTGGTCGTCCGACGTGCGCCCCTTCACCCGCCCTGAGACCAGATCAGCAAGCGTGACGCGCTTGTCGGGCAGCATCACGCCATGAGCCTTCTTGCCATGGCGGCCATCACCGAACTTCATGGCGCCCGGACGAGCCTCATAGCCGATATACTCCGCATCGACCGGGAATTCCGGGTGGCCGATGGGCGCAGGCGTATCGCCAAAGCGCAGATAGACATCAACCCGCTCGATGCTTTTCTGGTCTGGCACGCCACTGCCGCCGATATTGACGATATGTGTGCCCTTTTCGAGGCAGGCACCATCGAGCACGGGCACCGCGCTGTCGGTCAGGGCTGCAACGATCTGCGCGCCGCGATAGACCTGCTCGGGCGCATCGCAGATCTGCACCTCGATGTTGTAGCGGGCCCGCACCTCTGCGGCGAAAGCCTCGCGATTGGCCTTGGTGGGGCTGAAGACCTGCAGCTTCCTGATGTTGCGCACATGGGTGATGGACTGCATGTGGGTGCGCGCCATGCCGCCTGAGCCCAGAATGCCCAGCACTTCGGCATTTTCCTGCGCCATGTATTTGACACCAATGCCGCCATCGGCCCCAACACGCATGTGCTGCAGATGGCCATCGTTGAGGAAGGCGAGCGGCTCGCCATTCTCAACCGATGTCAGCAGGATGAGGCCGCAGAAAAGCCCCGGCTTCGTGCAATATTTTTCCTGCGTGACGACGTCGCCCTTGCGCTCTTCGTAGATGATGTCCGACTTCATCCGGATGGCAAAATAGCCGTTTGTGGAACCGCCTTCCATCGTGCCCCACTGATAGTTTCGCGTAGGATCAGACGTGGGGATGCGCAGGTCGATGCGCGGTCGGCAGACGGCCTCTCCGGCAGCAAGGGCAAGGTAGGATTCTTCCAGCGCGTCGATGGTCATTTCCATCGTGAGGACGCGCGCCACATCGTCATTGTTGATGATGAGTGTCATGTCTTAGCTCCGAGCCCGCTGCATGTCCTTGAGATAGTCTTCAAAGCCCGCCTTCAAGGAGTAGCGGGGCTCCCAGCCCAGGTGCTGCTTCGCCCGGGAAATGTCGAGCGGAAAGTCCTTGGATTTCGGCGGCTCGCCCGGTTCGATCTCATAATCGAGATGGGGAGCAACCTGCTTCACCGTCTCCACGAGGTCGGCAAAGGGGGTGACATAACCATTGCCGATATTGAAGACACTGACCGGCGGCATGGCGACGTTCAAGGCAAGGTCGACTGCACGACCCATGTCATCTGCATAGATATATTCGTTGGTCATGGTCTCTGCCGCAGGAATGCGCGCCTTGCGGCCTGTCAGGCCCGCTTCCAGCAGGGCCTGCATCTTTTGCCCGCCGGAGGACCCGCCGAAGAAGTGGCCGAACCCATAGACATTGGCGGGGCGCAGCATCAGCAGCTCAAAGCCGTATTGCGCTGCATAGGCTTCGAGGATGAGTTCCTTGGCACCCTTGTAGTTGCCATAACCGCGCCCTGCGCCACGCGGGTGATCTTCGTTCAATGGACCATTGACGGGCCGGCGCATGTCGTAAACGCCAAAGGTCGACAGATGCACGAGGCGGCTGACGCCGGTGAGCCGCACCGCCTCGGCCACGTTGCGCGTACCGTTGAGATTGATGTCGAAAGCCAGCGCCAGTGACTGCTGTACGCGACCGCCAATGAGGCCCGCCGTGTGCACCACTTTTGTCACGCCATGCGCGTGGATCGTCTCGATGATGGCAGGCAGATCGCGGACATCCTTGCGCACGAAATCATAGCCAGACTCGCCCAGCTTGAACCGCAGAAAGTCGGTGCGCGGCTCCGGGTCGAGGAAGACGACACGTTCGCCACGCGCCAGCGCATGTTTGGCAAAGGCGGTACCGATCAGACCGGCGCCGGTGACGAGTGTTGTCATGTGATCCTCCCTGTGTCGCGGCAACTCTAGACCGCGGAGCGGGAAGGCTCAATCATGAGGATGCTCGATCGACGCCCGGATCGCCCCTCGCTGGGGCGCAGCGATAAACCAGGTCGCAAGGCACAGCAGGGCAGCCGCGGCAAAGGTCGCACGGATGCCAAAATATTCCGCGCTCAGGCCAGCCATCAGGGCGCCCATGGCCGGCATGCCCCGCCAGATCAGGGAATAGAGCCCCATCACCCTGCCCCGCAGTTCGTTTGTGACGCAGGACTGTGCGAGCGTCTGGGTGCTGGTGGACATGGTGTTGAGCGCAAAGCCACCTAGCCCCGCGAATACGACGCCTGCCGGCACCCAATTTGTTGCAACGAATGCCAGGATGGAGAGGCTGAAGAGGGCATAGCCGCCCAATGCCACGTCTGAAAGGCCGGTGATGTGCCCACGCGTGGCAATCCAGCCTGCACTCACAAGCGCGCCGACACCGGTTGCTGAGACGAGCCAGGCAAGCATGGTTGCTCCGCCTCCAAAAACGTCATCTGCAAAGGCGGGAAACATGTCCTGTGCGGGCCGCAGGAAAATACATCCCATGGAGAGCATCCAGTAGAGGGAACGAATCCCCAAGTGCCCGCGCACATAGGCAAGGCTTTCCACCACATCCTGCCAAAGGCTGCCGCGAGAGCGCAGGATCAAGTCGCGCTTGGGCAGCCGCAAGACATGGAGCGCGACGCAGAAGATCGCGGAGCCCGCTGCGTGCGCCATGAAGGTCGAGCCCACGCCGAAAGCCGGGATGATCAACCCGGCGATGGAAGGACCCACGAAGCGGGAGGCCTGAAACAGGGCTGAATCCGAGGCAATGGCTGGCGCAAAATCCTCGCGCGGAATTGTGCGCGCCACCACCGTGTGACGCGCCGTCTGGTGGAATGGATAGACGAAGCCCGAATAGAGGGCGAGGACGATCAGGAGGACGATGTTGAGCAAGCCCAGTGTCTGCAGGATGGCCAGCAGGAGCGCCTGTGTGAGGAGAAGGGCCTGCGTCAGGCGTAACTGGCGCAGGGCATCGTGGCGGTCGGTCACCGCCCCGGCAAAGGCCGCAAGGAATATCATCGGAGCCAGATCTGCCGCCGCAACGATCCCGAGCCAGGTCGTGGAATGGGTCAGCTCCCAGGCCAGCCAGCCCATCCCCACCCGCTGCATCCATGAGGTGAGATAGCTTGGCAGGCCGCCGCACATGAACAGGGCATAGGCCGGATTGCGCCAGACCCGCAGGACCGGCCGATTGATAATGGACACATGAGCCTCAGGCGGGATGGGTCAGTGATCCCTTGAAAGCAAGATAGCCGCCATCGATCAATAAATCCGCCCCAGTCATGAAGCTCGACATATCGCTGGCGAGATAGAGCGCGCCATCGGCAATTTCCTGGGCCTGCCCCGTGCGGTTGAGCAGATAGCTAGGCCCCTTGGCCGCATTGGCCGCCTCACGGCTTGGGAAGCGCTGGAGCGCCCCGCGCAGCGTATCAATGGCGCCCGGCGAAATGGAGTTCACCCGGATGCCATCCTCCGCATGGTCGATGGCCAGTACCTTGGTGAACTGCAACACAGCGCCCTTGGTCGCGCAATAGGCGGCGCGCCTGGGCACGCCGATGTGGGCGTGGGACGAGGCGATGTTGACGATGGCTCCGCCACCCGCCTTGCGCATTTCCGGCACGGCGAATTTGCACATGAGGAATGAACCCGTGACATTGACCTGCCACGCTCTGTTCCAATCTTCGAGGGCGAGGGTCTCCACAGTCCCGGCCGGCGTGACGGTTGCCGCCACATTGGCGAGGGTTGTGACCTTGCCGAAGGTCTCCACGGCCTTCGCCACGGCGGCCCTGGCGGAATCCGGCTGCGTGATGTCTGCCTGACAGGCGGCGGCCTGTCCTCCCGCCGAGCGAATGTCTGCAACGACGGCGTCTGCCCTCTCCCGGGAAATGTCCAGAACAAAAACATTAGCTCCCTCGGAGGCAAAGAGGCGGCTGATCGCTCCACCGATTTCGCCACCACCGCCCGTTACGATTGCCACACGCCCATTCAACAGCTCGCCGCGTGCCATGTCCCGTCCCTTCAGGCGCCTTTTGCGGCGCAATTGCGTTTCCCCTTGCGCGCCCACCCCTGTGTCCGGGGCTTTGCAGCTTCGCAATGTCAGTTAAAGTGCACCGTGAAGCAGCGTCAAGGCAAGGCGCCGGTCGGGGGGATGAGAAAAGAATGACGAGCGAGATCGCCTATCAGCCCAAGCGAGAGGCGCGCAGCGAGGAGATCACCATTCGCGGGCTGCGCTATCACGTTCGCATTTGGGGCGAGCGCGGTCAGCCTCCGCTCGTCATGCTGCATGGGTCCCGCGACATGTCGGCGACCTATCAGTTCGTCATTGACCATTTCCGGCAAGACCATTTTATCGTCGCGCCCGACTGGCGCGGTCATGGACGCAGTGACCACAATCCGCAGGGCTATTGGTTCCAGGACTATCTGGGCGACCTCGATGCGATTCTCGATCATTACTTCCCTGGACAGACGGTGCCGCTCGTCGGTCATTCGCTCGGCGGGAATGTCGTGGGCGTCTATGCTGGCGTGCGCCCGGAGCGAATTGAAAAGCTGATCTGCCTCGACGGTTTCGGGCTCCTGGAAGAACTGGTTGAGGATACACCGCAGTTTCTGCGCGCATGGCTCGACGGATGGCGCGACTTTCGTGGCGAGAGCAAGTCCTATGCGAACACGGCCGAGATGGCAGCACGGCTGAGGAAGGCCAATCCAAGGCTCAGTGCGGACAAGGCAGCCTTCCTTGCTGAGCACATGAGCAAGGCAGTTCCAGAAGGCCTTGTGTGGAGCTTCGATGCGCGCCATCGGCTCCCCTTCGCAATTCGCCATAGGCGGGCCGAATGGGCGGCCTGCATCCGGCAAACTACAGCACCGACCCTCTGGGTCTCCTCAGACCGCGTGTCCCGACTGGAGCAGGAGCCCGGTGGCCTTGCCGCCCGGCGTGCGCTGATTTCAGATATCTCCTATACGAAGGTGCCGGATACGAGCCATAATCTGCATCATGACAGTCCGGCCCGGGTCGCCGCCCTGATCGAGGATTTCCTCGACGGCAAGCGCCCGCAGACCATTTGAGGGAGTGCGCATGAAACGCCTGCAGGATCGAGTTGCGATCATCACCGGCGCCAGTTCCGGCATCGGCGCCGCCATTGCCAGATCCTTTGCTCGTGAAGGGGCGAATGTCATCATCGCGGCGCGCCGCGTGGAACGATTATCCGAACTCGTCGCCGAGATTGAAGCAGAGGGCGGGGTTGCCATCGCTCAGGCGACGGATGTCTCGAAAGAGGATCATGTCGATCGGCTCTTTGCAGTCGCCCGCGACAGGTTCGGCAAGCTCGATCTGCTCGTGAACTCTGCCGGCATCGCCGATCATACGCCAACCGACCAGCTCTCACTGGCAAGATTCCGGGAGATCGTTGATACGAATCTGGTTGCGACCTTCCTGTGTGCCCGCGAGGCCTTGCGCATGATGAAACCCCAGAAGCGCGGACGCATCATCAACATTGGCAGCATCTCCGCTTATTCGCCGCGCCCCAACTCCATTGGCTATACGTCGACGAAATTTGCTGTAGATGGCATGACGCGCTCTCTCGCCCTTGATGGCCGCGCGCATGGCATAACGGTGAGCGTGCTGAACCCCGGCTCGACAGTGACCGAGCTTGTTCCCGGCATGGCAGATCGACCTCTCGCTGAATCCATGCCTGCCGATCATGTCGCGCAGATCGCTGTGCTGATGGCATCCCTGCCTGACGAGACCTGCATGCTTGAGGCACTTGTGCTGCCGATTGCCCAGCCCTTCCTCGGACGCGGCTGATGCCATAAAACAAGTGGCTTCATAGTTGGCAAACAGGGGAGGAAGGTCATGGATTTCGGCTATTTCACGCTCAGCGACAATCACTACGAAAACAATCGCCGCACCCCGAACCAGTTTGTCTCCGACATCCTTGCCGAGGCCCTTCATGCCGATCAGCTCGGCTATCATTCCGCATGGATCGGCGAGCATCATTTCAGCACACTCGGCGTGAATTCCTCGCCAGAACTGCTGCTCGCCTATCTGGCGGCCCGCAGCACGAAGATCAGGCTCGCGCCAGCCGTGACGGTACTGCCGCTGCATCATCCGATCCGGGTCGCGGAACAATGGGCAACGCTGGATCTCATCAGCAATGGCCGCGTCGATTTTGCCGCCGGGCGCGGCTATGAC
>CAISZN010000132.1 GCA_903889985.1 uncultured Hyphomicrobiales bacterium
CGGCGGCCACGTCTTTTCGCAAAAGCCGGAAGACTCCTGAGGGGCCTGCCTTGCGGCCATCCTCATCTTGCCACATTCTCCGGCGACTTCGCTGCAGGCCCCGCTGCCCGCAGCGCCGCTTGCCCTGTCGCCTTCAAGGACGAATTCGATGTCTCTTCCGATCTGGACCACCCGCCGCGAGTTCCTCGGAGCGCTGGGGGCAACCGCCACCGCCACGGCCCTGACCGCCGGCATCATCCCGGCCTTTGCCCAGGCCGTTGGCAATGTGCCGGTGGCCGACCTGATGGCCGACAATGCCCTGCCGGATTCGTGGCTTGGGTCCGCAGACGCCCCCGTGACCATCATCGAATATGCCTCAATGACCTGCCCGCATTGCGCGCATTTCCATGCGGAAGGCTTCCCGGTCCTGAAGTCGAAGTTCATCGACACGGGCAAGGTGCGCTTCGTTTTGCGTGAATTCCCCTTCGACCCGCTGGCGGTGGCCGGTTTCATGCTGGCGCGCTGCGCCGGGGACAAGCGCGAAGCCATGATCGAGCTGCTGTTTGCCCAGCAGAAGAACTGGGCCTTCACCGACAAGCCGCTGCAGGGGCTCACCACCCTCATCAAGCAGGCTGGCATGTCGCAGCAGACCTTCGATGCCTGCCTGCAGGACAAGGCGCTCTACGACAATGTGAACGCGGTGCGCGACCGCGGCGCCCAGAAATTCGGGGTGGACGCCACGCCAACCTTCTTCATCAACGGCAAGAAGGTCTCCGGCGACATGTCCCCGGAGGAGCTCGACAAGCAGATCCTGCCCCTGCTGAAGAGCTGAAAACCCTGCTCCAGCTCAAATAAATCGGTGGAAACCGCCCAAAATAAGCGGTTTTCACAGGAGATTCGGTCCTCCGGCTTGCACGAGAGCCCCTGATATGGCGGCGTAGGGATCCATCACAGGTCTGGGAAGCCGGGCCCGTGATGATCGCCCCGTGACGTGTTCAGGTTGAGGATCGAACGCCCATGAAATTCGACCGGCTGCGCATCGTCGGTTTCAAGAGCTTCTGCGAGCAGACCGAATTCGTGATTCAGCCCGGGTTGACCGGCGTTGTGGGTCCGAATGGGTGCGGCAAGTCGAATCTCGTGGAAGCCCTCCGCTGGGTCATGGGTGAGAACTCCTACAAGAACATGCGCGCGTCCGGCATGGACGACGTCATCTTCTCGGGCTCCGGCAATCGCCCCTCGCGCAACACCGCCGAAGTGGCGCTGGTGCTCGACAATACGGACCGCACCGCGCCCGCCGCCTTCAATGATGCCGACCTGCTGGAAGTGAGCCGCCGCATCGAGCGCGAAGAGGGCTCGAACTACAAGGTCAATGGCAAGGATGTGCGCGCCCGCGACGTGCAGCTGCTGTTTGCCGATGCGTCCACCGGTGCGCGCTCGCCCGCCATGGTGCGCCAGGGCCAGATCGGCGAGCTGATTTCTGCAAAGCCCCAGCAGCGCCGCCGCATTCTGGAAGAGGCCGCCGGCATCGCCGGATTGCATTCACGCCGTCATGAGGCGGAACTGCGCCTCAAGGGTGCCGAGGAAAACCTCAATCGCCTCGAGGACATTCTCAAGCAGATCGACTCGCAAGCCGACAGCCTGAAGCGTCAGGCCCGTCAGGCCCAGCGCTACAAGGGCCTTGCGGGCGAGATCCGCAAGAATGAGGCCCTGCTCTATTACATCGCGCACGAGCAGGTCGCGCGCGAGAAGGCTGAAGCCGAAGCCAAGCTGAAGGCCGACACGGTTGAGGTCGAGCAGCGCACGCTGCAGCAGGCTGAAGCCGCCAAGCTGCAGGCGGTGGCTGCCTATCACCTGCCGACCCTGCGGGATGAGGAAGCACGGGCTGGCGCCGTCCTGCAGCGGCTTATCATCGCCCGCGATGCGCTGGAAGGCGAGGAGCGCCGCGCGCAGGAACGCTCAGCCGAACTCGAACGCCGCATCGCCCAGCTGCAGCGCGATCTGGCGCGCGAGACCTCGCTGATCGAGGACGCGGCCGGCGTGCTCGCCAAGCTCGAAGCCGAGGCCGAAGACCTCGCCATGCAGGCGGAAACCTCTGCCGACATGGAATATGAGGCCAAGGAAAAGCTCGCTGATGCAGAGGGTCGGCTTGCAGAAGCCGAAGCCAAGCTCGTCGAGGCGCAGGCAGCGCTTTCCGACATCAACGCGCGCCGCAATGCGCTTGAGCAGGCCGTGCGCGAAGAGACCGCGCGCTGCCAGCGTTTCGCCACCGAGCTGAAGCAGGTCGAGGACGAGCTGCACCAGCTCAAGGAAGCCAGCGGCAGCGACGAAGAGCTGATGGAGGCGGCGGAAGCCCTCGCCATGGCGCAGGAAGCCGCCCAGATCGCGGAAGAGACCGCGCTCACGGCAGAGGAAGCCCATGCGGCTGCCAGCGAGCATGAGCGCGAGATCCGTGCGCCGCTCGCAGAGGCCGAGCGCAAGGCGCAGCGTCTTGAAACAGAAGCGCGCACGCTTTCCAATCTGCTCGCCAGTGCAGCCAGCGATCTGTGGCCGCCCGTTGTCGAGGAAATCGCCGTCGAGAAGGGCTATGAGGCCGCGCTCGGCGCTGCCCTTGGCGATGATCTCGATGCGTCCACCAATACATCTGCGCCGGCACACTGGGCGCTGATCAACGATGGTGCGGAAGATCCGGCCCTGCCGCCGGGCGTGCAGTCGCTTGCCTCACTGGTGGCAGCGCCGCCCGCTCTGGCGCGCCGCCTGAAGCAGATCGGCATCGTGGTGCGCTCGGAAGGCGCGCAGCTGCAGAAAATGCTGCGCCCGGGTCAGCGCCTTGTCTCCAAGGAAGGGGACCTGTGGCGCTGGGATGGTTTTGCCGCAGCCGCAGAAGCACCGACCCCGGCTGCCAAGCGGCTTGCCGAAAAGAACCGCCTCGGTGACCTGCAGGAGGAGGGACGGCTTGCGCGCATCGCCGCCGACCAGCTGAAGAGTGAGGCCGAGCGTCGCCAGAGCGCCCTGCAGGCTGCTGCCTCAGCGGAAGCAGAAGCTCGTCAGGCTGCCCGCGCCTCCCTTCGTATGGTTGAGGAAGCGCGTGAAAAGACTGGCCAGCTCGAGCGCCGTCGCGCACAGGTGGCCTCGCGTCTGTCAGCGCTCACCGAAGGCGCGACCCGCCTGACCCAGAACCACACGGAAGCAGCGCAGAAGCAGGCGCAGGCCGAACAGGCACTGGCTGATCTGGCCCCGACCACCCAGCTCACCAGCCGTCTGGAGCGTGCCCGCACACAGGCTGCGCAGGAACGCGCTGTCACAGCAGAAGCACGTGCTGCTGTGCAGGGTGTCGCCCGCGAGGCGCAGCTGCGCGAGCAGCGCCGTCAGGCCATCGCCAATGAGCTACAGGGCTGGGACGAGCGCCGCACCCGCGCCACCCGCCAGATCAGCGAATTCGAGAGCCGCATCGCGGAGGCCCAGGACGAGCAGCAGACGCTGGCCGAAGCACCCGAGCTCTTCCTCGAAAAGCGCCGCGGCCTCATGAACGAGATCGCGGCTGCGGAAGAGGGCCGTCGTGCGGCCTCCGACAAGCGCGCCTCTGCCGAGAACGGCCTTGGCGAGGCTGACAAGATTGCCCGCGCCTGCCTCGACGCCATGGCGGTTGCACGCGAGGAACGCGCCCGTACGGAAGCGCGCCTCGAGGGCCTGCGGACACGCCACGAGGACCTCGTGCGCACCATCGCGCAGGATCTCGAATGCGAGCCGCAGGCGCTGCGTGAACTCTCGGGCGTGAACCTGAATGACGAGCTACCGGACCTCGTGGCGATCGAGCGCAAGCTCGAGGGCCTGAAGCAGGACCGCGAGCGCCTGGGGGCCGTGAACCTGCGCGCCGACGAGGAGCTGCAGGAGATCGAACAGCGCCAGACCACGATGCACAGCGAGCGAGAGGATCTGACGGAAGCGATCCGCAAGCTGCGCATTGCCATCCAGAACCTCAACAAGGAAGGCCGCGAAAGACTGCTGGCCGCCTTCGAGACGGTGAACACCCACTTCAAGGAGCTGTTCACCTCGCTCTTTGGTGGTGGCGCAGCGGAACTTCAGCTTGTCGAATCCGATGATCCGCTGGAAGCTGGCCTTGAAATCCTTGCACGTCCGCCGGGCAAGAAGCCGCAGACCATGACGCTGCTGTCGGGTGGTGAGCAGGCGCTCACGGCCATGTCGCTGATCTTCGCGGTATTCCTCACGAACCCCTCGCCGATCTGCGTGCTCGACGAAGTGGACGCGCCGCTCGATGATCACAACGTGGAGCGCTTCTGTGACCTGCTCGAAGAGATGCGCAAGCGCACCGACACGCGCTTCGTGACGATCACCCACAATCCGATCACCATGGCGCGCATGGATCGCCTGTTCGGTGTCACCATGGCCGAGCGCGGTGTGTCACAGCTCGTGTCGGTGGATCTGGAAGAGGCCGAGACGCTCATCGCAGCGGAGTGATGATCATCACCCTCCCCTAGGGGAGGGTGCACCAACTTGCCAGCCACGCCTTCGCTCACTACGGTTGCGCCCACACTTTTCAGGGAGGCACCAACCGTGGCAACAAATGGCCGCATCGACGTTCACGCCCATTCCATGAGCCCGGCTTACAGGGCCGGCATTGAAGCCATCGGCGGCATCATCCGCACGCCGGACTGGTCCCCTGAACTGGCGCTTCAGCACATGGATCGCCATGGCATCGCCACCGGCATCCTGTCGCTCTCGACGCCCGGCACCTTTCTCGGCGACAGCGCCAAGGCCATCGAGCTCGCCAAGCGCGTGAATGATGAACATGCGGGCTATATCAAGTCCCGTCCCGACCGCTTCGGCGCCTTTGGCACCCTGCCGCTTCCCGATGTGGACAGCGCCTGCAAGGAAATCGCCCGCGCGCTCGATGACCTCAAGATGGATGGCATCGGCCTGCTCGCCAACTACGAGGGCGTCTATCTCGGCCAGCCGGAATTCGACCCGGTGCTCGCTGAACTCGACAAGCGCAAGGCGGTGGTGCTGATCCATCCCAACAACCATCCGACCACGCATGAGATCAAAAAGACCATCAGCGCCGGCATCGGCAACTTCCTGGCGGAATTCCTGTTCGATACCACGCGCGCGGCGATGAACCTGATCTTCAACGATGCGCTGCACCGCTTCCCGAACATTCGCTGGATCCTGTGCCATTCGGGCGGCACCCTGCCCTTTATCGCCTGGCGCATCGGCGAGATCGCCGAGCGGCAGATGAATGGCGCGCCGTGGGATACGCAATATCCCTCGCCCTACATGAGCCGGCACAAGTTCAAGATCACCCGCGAGGATTTCCTGGCAGATGTGGGCCAGTTCTATTTTGAAACGGCGCTGTCATCCGGCCGCCAGCCGCTCGCCACGACGAAGGAGATCGCACAGCCGGAGCGCATTCTCTTCGGAAGCGACTGGCCCTACTGCCCTGACGACATGACCGACGACATGATCAAGGCGCGTCAGGACAGCGGGCTCTTCGATGCGGCCCAGCAGGTGGCGATCGACCGCGGCAATGCAGAGAAGCTGTTTCCGCGGCTGGCAAGCTAGCCGAAGCACTGAGTTCACCCTCCCCTTGATGGGGAGGGTGTTCAGCGGCACAATTCCCGGCTGACCGGCGTCAGGGCCGGATTGCCCTTCCAGATGATGTCCGCGTTGATGTCGGCAACCTTGTTGCGGCCGACATAGGACATGGTGCGGCGCATCTCATCCTTGAGGATCGCCAGCGCTTTCGAGGCCCCCTCCTGACCGCCGGCTGCCGTGCCGTAGAGCGTTGCACGGCCCGTCAGGACGAACTTCGCACCAAGCGCCAGGCACTTCACGATGTCGCTGCCGCGACGCACGCCGGAATCGACGATCACATCGGTCTTGTGGCCCACAGCATTGACGATGCCCGAGAGCACATCGAGGGTTGACGGCGCGCTGTCCATGTTGCGGCCACCGTGGTTTGAGACCACGATTGCATCGACGCCCCGCTCGACGGCCTTTTCAGCATCGTCAGGGCGCATCAGGCCCTTGAGGATCAGCTTGCCCGGCCAGATGTCGCGCAGGCGATCCACGTCGTCCCAACTGACGGAATCTGCGCGCAGCGCCTTGGCCTGACTGGCCTTGCCGGTCACCGATCCGCGATACTGTTCGGGATAGTTCTCATGCTTGGGCATGCCGCCATTCATGAGATAGCGCGCCATGACGGTCAGCAGCCATTCGGGATGCAGCGCCATGTCGACCGCGCTCTTTGAATTCAGCTTGTAGGGCGTGTTGAAACCATTGCGCTTGTTGTGCTCGCGATTGGCGCCAAGGCCGATGTCGACGGTCCAGATCAACGCCTCGTAGCCGGCGCGTTCGGCGCGCTTCACGAGCTCATAGGACAGTTGCTTCTCGCGCCACATATAAAGCTGGAACCAGGGGCGGCCGCCCGCCTCCTGCACGATCTTTTCCATGGCCGTGTTGGAGCCTGTCGCCAGCGTAAAGGGCACGCCCGCCTTGGCCGCTGCCTTGGCGAGTTCAAGCTCGCCCTCGTACCAGGTGAGGCCGGCGATGCCGGTTGGCGCGATGGCCATGGGCAGGTTGGACTTCTGGCCGAAGATCTCGGTGGAGGTGTCGATGGCTGACACATCCACCAGCACCTGATTGAGCAGCTTCAGGTCCTCGATGAAGCGCCGATTGTTGCGCAGCGCAACGAGGTCCTCGGTGCCAAGATCAAGATACTGGAAAACACCCTTGGGCAGCCGGCGCTTCGCGACCTCCCGCAGGTCCGCGATATTATAACAGCTGTCGACCCGCCCCATTGCGTCCCCCGGTGGTTGAATTGTGGCCGGGACGATAAGCAGGCCATGCCGCCGAGTCCAGTTGCACGAGGTCGCAGCACGGGTTCTAAGATGGCCGAGGATCTTACCGGAGGATGTCCGTGCGTCGCCTGCTGCCTTTGCTGTCTGCCATCTTTCTTGGTCTCCATGCGGTCACAGGTGCTTCAGCTGAGGAGCTGGTGCCGCTGCGCTACGGACAGACGGCGTCGACATGGAAGAGCATCTTCTCGCTCCCGATCCGCGTCGCCGACACGCATGGTTTCTTTCGCAAGAATGGGCTCGCCTTCACCCTCGTGCCGGTTGAGGGCGGCGGCGAGGCGACCCTGCAGGCGCTGGAAGATGGCAAGGCCGACCTTGCCCATGTGGCAACAAGCTTCCTCGTCACAGGGGCCGCGCGCGGTCGCAATACGGTGGGGATTGCGGGCGAGTTCAACAACCCGATCTACAGCCTCGTCGCCAAGCCCTGGTACAAGCGCATCGAGGACCTGAAGGGCCGCAAGATCGGCATGGCCGACATGTCGGGCGCGGTCGCGCTGGCCACCATGGCGCTGTTCCAGCAACATGGCCTCACGGCCAAGGATCTCGACATCCGCGTCATCGAAGGCACGTCGCCGCGCTTCCAGTGCCTGACGCAGGAAGACTGCGATGCGGTGCCTCTCGGCCAGCCGCAGGATTTCTATGCGCAGCGGCAGGGTTTCCGAATTCTGGGCGCGTCAAACGAAGCGGTGCCGGAGTTTCTCTACACAGTGACGGCGGCAAAGCGCGACTGGGCGGAGCAGCACGCCGATACGGTTGTGCGCTATGTGAGGGCCCTGCGGGATGCGCTGGTCTTCATCCGCGCGCCCGAAAACCGGGCAGAGATCGTGGCCCTCATCATGGAGGCCTGGAACTCGTCGGAAACCTCGGCGACAGGAACCATGAAGCTCTTCTTCGAGCCCGAGAAGAATGTGCTTCCGATGCAGGGGGAGATGAGCGTCGCCGGCCTCAAACAGGTCATCCGGTTTCTGGAGGAAGGCGGGGTCCTGAAAGAGCCCCCGCCGCCGATTGAGAGACTGCTTGAACCCCGCTATCTCGAGGCAGCAGGAATTCACTGATAATATCACAATTTAAATTTGTTATATTATCATATTCCCATAAATTGATTGCAAAATAACCCTGCGCAGGCTAGATCGCTTGCAGCCTAGGAGTTTCCCGATGTTTCCTCGCCTCCTGTCCCTCGCTGGTGCCCTTGGCCTTGCCCTTGGCCTCGCCACCCCCGTTGTCGCGCAGACCACCATCCGGGTCGGCATCATTCCGGTGCTGGGCGTCGCCCCCATTTTCGTGGTCGACAAGGAGGGCTGGGCCAAGGACGCAGGCTTCGACCTCAAGTTCACCACCTTCGAGTCCGGGCCCAACATGATTCAGGCGCTGGCCTCGGGGACGCTCGATGTCTATATCGCCGGCGTCGCACCGCTGGGCGTCGCCCGCTCGAAGGGCATCGACATTCGCGTCGTCACCTCCACGGCGGTCGAAGAGATGACTGTTGCATCGGGCGCCAAGCTGTCGCCCTTCTTCAAGGACGGTGTGCCTGCAGCCCAGTCCCTGAAGGATTTTCGTGCGGCCACCGGCAAGCCCGCGCGCATCGCCACCCAGCCTCCCGGCTCCGTGCCGCACACGACGCTGGTGCATTGGCTGACCGTGGTCACCAAGGCTGACAAGGCCGACTACGAGATCGTGCCCATGGGCATTGATGCGACCCAGCAGGCCCTGCTGACGGGCGCTGTCGATGGCGCCACGATCCGCGAGCCTACTGACACCATCGTCCAGCAGCGCGATCCGCGCATCAAGATTGTCGCGCTGGGCGGCGAAATGTTCCCCAACCAGCCGGGCACGGTGGTCGCCTTCTCCGGTGCCTTCCTGACCAAGAATCCGGACGGCGTGCAGAAGCTCGTTGACGCGCTGGTCAAGGCCGATGCCCTCATCAGGAAGGATCTCAAGCGCGTTGCCCCCTATGTGGAAGCAGCCCTTGGCAAGGGCCTCATCGATGCCGCCACGGTCGAAAAGGCGCTTGCCTCACCGGCTTCAAAGTTTGCGGCAGATCCGCGCCTGATCATGGATGCCACGGCAAAGATGCAGACGTTTCAGGTGTCCATCGGCACCCTTGAAAAGGACGTGCCGCTGGATGGCCTCTTCGATCCGTCCTTCTACGTGAAGGCAACCGGCAAGTAGTCTCGACAAGGGAGGGCAAGATGTTCCGCAGGACTCTGTTACTCGGCATTGCCCTTTCGTTGGTGGCAGCAACATCGGCAGTCGCACAAACCATCAAGCTTCGGATCGCCTATGTGCCCGTGGTCGCCGCAGCGCCTGTCTTCGTGCTCGCCGGTGCTGGCTGGGCGAAGAATGCAGGCCTCGACATTTCCCTGGTGAAATTCGACAGCGGTCCACCGGCAATCAATGCGCTTGCCTCGGGCACGATCGATGCGCTTGCCATTGGCGTGGCGCCCATTGCCGTAGCCCGCGCCAAGGGCCTCGACGTGAAGATTGTGGCTGCGTCATCCACCGGCGGTTCGGCCTTCGTCGCCACGCCCAAGCTGACCGAAGCCTTTGACGGGGCGGGTCAGGACGTGGCCAAGGCCTTCGCCGCTTTCCGCGCAGCGAATGGACATCCCGCCAAGCTTGCCACCCTGCCACCGGGTGGCGTGCCGACCGTCGCGCTCAATCACTGGCTCTTCAAGCTGAACCATGTGGCACGAGAGGACGTGCAGATCGTCGCCATGGGGATCGATGCCGTCCAGCAGGCCCTGCTCACGGGCGCTGTCGATGGCGGCACGGTCCTTGAGCCAGCCCTGACGATCGTGCTTCAGCGCGACGCCAAGCTGAAGGCTCTCGTGCCGATCACGAAAATGTTCAAGGACATTCCCGGCGTGGTCATCGCGGTCTCGGGGGCTTTCGCCAAGGCCAATCCGGAAGCCGTCGACAAGCTCGTGGCGCTGAGCGTGAAGGCCAACGACCTCATCGCCAGGGAGCCGGAGAAGGCAGCGGCCTTCGCCCAGCCAATCCTCGGCGGCGGCCTCATCGATACGGCTACCCTCACGAAAGCAATGAAGTCTGACGCCATCACCTATGTGACGGACCCCAGGCTCATCGAGGACGCGACACGGCAGATGCTCGCCTATCAGGTCGAACTTGGAGACTTCGAGAAGGCACCGCCCACGGATGGACTTTTCGATCCCGGCCCCTATCGCCGCATCTCCGGCAAGTGACGGAATTCCCGTCGGATTGACATGGACCATGGGACGGTGTTCATGCGCGCCACTCAACCTAAGGAGACGCGCATGAACCGGGTCCGTCTTGCCGGCCTGATTGCTTCGGCCGCCATCACCCTGTCGAGCCTTGCGGCCCAGGCGCAGCAATCCGTGGAGGATTTCTACAAGGGCCACACGATCACGATGATGATCGGCTATGGCGCTGGCGGCACGGATGATGTCTGGGCCCGCCTGATCACCAAGCATATCGGTCGATTTATCCCCGGCAAGCCGACCGTGGTTGCGACCAATGTGCCTGGCGCTGGCAGCCTGCTGCTCGCCAATCAGGTCTATAACACCCAGCCCAAGGACGGCACGGTGATTGGCCTGATCAATCGTGGCGTGCCCTTCGAGCCGCTGTTTGGTGGCAATGGCACCCGTTTCGACCCGCAGAAATTCAATTACATCGGCAGCCCTGACCGCGACACGCTGGTCTGTGCGGCGCGCACAGATGCTCCTGTGAAGAAGGTCGAAGATCTTCTGACGACCGAGTTCATCGTCGGGTCCACGGGCTCGGGCGCCGACAGCCAGACCTATCCGGAGTTTCTGTCGAACCTGCTTGGCGTCAAGATGAAGCTGGTTCAGGGCTATCCGGGCTCGCGCGACATCCTGCTCGCCACCGAGCGCGGCGAAGTGCAGGGCGGCTGTGTCAGCTACGACACCATTGCCCGCGACGTGATGTTCCGTGAAAAGCGGACCTTCCTGCTGTTCCAGACAGCACTGAAGCCGGATGTGCGCATTCCCGACGCGCCGATGATCACCCAGCTCGCCAAGACGGATGAGGAAAAGGCCACGCTGCGGCTTTTCCTGCAGCGCACGCTTGTCGGCCGCCCCTTCGTCATGGCGCCCGGCGTCCCGGCGGATCGTGTGGAAGCCATCCGCACGGCTTTCAAGGCTGCGCTCGATGATCCGAGCTTTCAGGAAGATGCCAAGCAGGCGGGCGTGAATATCTTCTACGTCTCGCCGGCCGAGATCAGCCAGATCCTGACGGAAGCCTATGCCGCACCGGCCGATATCGTGGCCCGCGCCAAAAAGGCCTTCGGCCGCTAAACTGGAGATCCGGCCCCGGAAGGGGCCGGTCACCGACAGGAAGTTCCCCCTTGCGCCAGAAGCCGATCCTGCTCTCAGCCCTCGGGCTTCTGCTGTTCCTGGCGATTTGGGAAGCTGTCCCCAAGCTCAGCCTCGTCTCCCAATCCCTACTGCCAGCCCCAAGCGACCTGCCGGCCGCCTTCATGCGGGAGTTTCGCAGCGGCATCTGGCTTGAGATGGTCCTGC
>CAISZN010000133.1 GCA_903889985.1 uncultured Hyphomicrobiales bacterium
CAATCCCAAGGGCCGCTCATGCGGCCCTTTTCATTTGCGGCCGTCCTTGCCCACGATCGTGTTCAGGCTGAGCGGCAGCCCGAAGTTCAGGAAAAAGAAGCGCGAGAGGTGGTGCGCAGCCACATAGAAGGGGTCGAAGCCTAGCGCCAGTGCCAGCACCGCCATGGCCTCGAAGCCACCGGGCGAGAAGGCGAGGAAAATCGCACCGAAGGGGACGTTGATAAAGGTCGTTCCCACATAGGCAAAGCCACCCGCGATGATCAGCGAGGCCATGATCGAGCCCAGGATGCTCGGCGACTGGCGCCAGAACAGGTTCCAGTCGAACCCGACGAAGCGCGAGCCTGACCATGCGCCGATCAGGATCTGCCCGGCGATCATGACGCTCCAGGGCGCGCGCCCATGGGCGAACTCGAGCGCGTGGATGGTGCCCGAGACGAGCATCGCGCCCAGCAGCATGCCGCCAGCCATGCGCAGCTTGGTGAGCACCCAGCCCATTGCCGCGCCGAACACACATTCAAGGGCGAAGACCCACCAGCTGTCTTCGGGCCGCGCAAGCACGGTCAGGTGAATGCCCGACTCCGCGACGATCACCGGCACGAGGGCGACAAGAAAAAACACGCGCATCATCTGTACCGCGACGACGCGTGTCGAACTCGCCTTGGTGGTTGGCAGGACGGACAGGATATAGGCCAGCGCGCCGGGCACGGCAGCGAGCACCGCGGTGGCACGATCCCAGCGGGCGAAAACGACCGTGATGATGGCGGAGGTGGCCGTCATGGCAATGACGCAGAGCATCATGGTGAGGATGCTGGCGGGATAGGTGATGACATTCGACAGCACGTCGCGTGTCACCGAGGCACCGATCCCGATACCTGACACCACCATGGCGATGCGCCGCAGTGCACCACCGAGCGGGACAATGGAGCCGGGCAGGAGGGAACTGGCTGTGGCGGTGGCAACCATGGCCCCCGACATGGCACCGGCCGGGATGCCGAGCCACTGGAACACAAAGCCGCCCACAGCAGCCACTGCCACCGTGCCAAGCTGGCGCGGCAGGGAGGCCTCGATGAGAAAGGCCTGGCTCTTGCTGGGTGCGGTGGCGGTCATGAGCGAAGCCCTGCGGGAAGCCCCCGCTTGGGTGCCGAACGGATTGGAGCTTGCAGCATCTAGGGCCTTATACATCGGCAAAGCCGGCGGGCAACCGGCCGTCAGGCAGAGGCGGTGCTTTTCTTTTCGCACCGAAGCGTTAGCCTGCGCGTCCAAACCAGAACACAACCGGGAGACCTTGCCTTCATGACCGCCGTTCTCTTCACGCCCCTCGACATCGGTCCCGTGCAGGCACCGAACCGCATCGCCATTGCGCCCATGTGCCAGTATTCGGCCAATGACGGCTGTGCGTCCGACTGGCACCTGCAGCTGGTGATGAATTACGGCATGTCGGGCGCCGGTACGGTGATCCTCGAGGCGACCGGCGTGACGCGTGAGGGGCGCATCTCCCATGGCTGTCTCGGGCTCTATTCCGATGCCAACGAGCTGGCGCTCAAGCGCGTCCTCGATGCAGCGCGCGCTGTTGCGCTGCCGGGCACCAAGTTCGGCATCCAGATCGGCCATGCAGGCCGCAAGGCCTCGACCCATGTGAACTGGAAGGGCTCTGGCCCGCTTGGTCCCAAGGACAACCCATGGCGCACCATTTCTGCCTCGGCCCTTCCCTATGCTGACAACTGGCACGTGCCGGCAGCCATGGACGAGGACGAGATTGCCGAGACCATTGCGGCCTTCGCCGAAGCGGCCAAGCGCGCGGCGCGCATCGGCTTCGACATCGTCGAGATTCATGCGGCCCATGGCTATCTGGTGCATGAGTTCCACAGCCCGGTGTCGAACAAGCGTACGGACAAATGGGGCGGCTCGCCGGAGAACCGCCTGCGCTTCCCGCTCGCCGTGGCCGATGCAGTGCGCGCGGTTCTGCCGGACCATATGGCGCTTGGCGCGCGCATCACTGGCACGGATTATCTCGACAATGCCCTGACGGTGGAAGATGCGGTGGTCTTCGCCAAGGAGCTGAAGGCGCGTCGCTTCGACTATGTCTGCGTCAGCTCGGGCAACATCATCCTGGGTGGACGCCCTGCCAGTGGCGTGGCCTTCAATGTGCCCAACGCTGCCAAGGTGCGGGCGGAGAGCGGCATCGTCGTGCGCACCGCGGGCCTCATCGCTGAAGCCCATCAGGCGGAGGAGATCGTGGCGTCCCGTGGGGTCGACCAGATCGCCATTGCGCGCGCCCAGCTCGATGATCCGCGCTGGGGCTGGCATGCGGCCGAAAAGCTCGGCGTGAAGCTCGACCTGCCGCCCCAGTTCCGCCGCGTGACAACGGGCCAGTGGCCCGGTCTGAAGCTGGTGCGCCCGCAGGCGTAAGGCCTGCTACTCGGCGGCGTTCTTGGTCACACGCCACTGGCTCAGGATCGAGCGCAGCGCCGCCGGCCGCACAGGCTTGTTCAGCATCCGGATCTCGAGTTCCATCGCGAGGTCCCGCAACTCCGGCGAGCGGTCAGCCGTGACGAGCAGGGCTGGCAGGTCGCTGCCAAAACTCGCCCGCAGGCTCGCGACGACCGAAAGGCCGTCGTCATCGTCCAGATGATAATCCGCGACGACGGCATCGGGGACGAGGTTGCGATCCGCCAATGCCGCCTGCGCCTCGAACCGTGTTGCTCCCGTCACAACCGTGCAGCCCCAGCCCGCAAGCAGGGCCTTCATGCCTTCGAGGATGCGGGGCTCATTGTCGATGGCCAGCACCGTCATGCCCGCCAAAGGCGTATGGGCGATGGCCGCTTCCACTGCGGCCGGTGTCGAGATGGCCGTTTCGTGGGCGAGCGGGACCTCGACGGAAAACATCGAGCCCTTGCCCTGTTCAGAGGTCAGCTTGATGCGGTGCTCCAGCACGCGGCTGATGCGCTCCACGATCGACAAGCCAAGGCCGAGACCGCGTGCCGTCTTGGCGGCCGGCGCCAGTCGCTCGAATTCACGAAAGACATCTTTCTGCTTCGAGGCAGGAATGCCCATGCCCGTGTCATGGACCTGCACCTCGATGTGCCCGGCGCGCCGCCGACAGCCGACGAGCACATGGCCCCTTGTCGTATATTTGATCCCATTGGAGATCAGGTTCTGCAGAAGGCGGCGCAGCAGGCGCCGATCCGAGCTGACACTGAGTCCGCAGGGCACGAAAGTGATGTTGAGCCCTCGTTCCCTGGCGAGGGGGCCGAATTCGATCTTCAGCTGGCCGAGCACGTCATCGATGCGGAAGCTCGTGATCTCGGCCTTCATTGCGCCCGCGTCGAGGCGGGAAATATCGAGCAGGGCCGTGAGGATCTCTTCCACCGCCTCGAGGGAGGCATCTAGATTGCGCGCGAGATCGGTGCCGGGAATGGCCCCTCCGGATTCCTGCATCTTCTCGACGAGGCTGGTCGCATAGAGGCGCGCCGCATTGAGCGGCTGCAGGATGTCGTGGCTGGCAGCCGCCAGGAAGCGCGTCTTGGAAATGTTGGCGTCCTCGGCCTCGCCCTTGGCGCGGGCGAGCTCGCCATTGAGGCGCACCAGTTCCTCGGTGCGCTCGCGCACACGATGTTCCAGCGTCTCGTTGGTGGCCGCCAGCGCCTCTTCCGCCTCCACCGTGTCGGTGATGTCGGTATAGGTCGTCACGAGACCGCCTTCGGGCATGCGGGCGGAACGGATCTCGATCACATTGCCAAGCGGATGCAGGCGCAGGCGGAAGGGCTCCCGCTCATTGACCAGCAGTTCGAGACGCGCGGTGACATATTCATCCGAGGGGCCGGGCCCATAGATGCCGCGCTCGGCATTGTAGCGAACGAGCTCATCGAGCCCCATGCCGACGTGCACCTGGTCCGCCGGAATATCGAACAGCTCCCGGAACTCACGATTCCAGCAGATGAGGCGGAGGTCCTGATCAACCACGCTGATGCCCTGGCGGGCAAAA
>CAISZN010000134.1 GCA_903889985.1 uncultured Hyphomicrobiales bacterium
ACGAGGTCCTTGCCGCGACCAACGATATGCACATAGCCGCGCTCGTCGATCTTGCCGAGGTCGCCGGTGATGAAGAAGCCATCGGCGCGGAACTCCGCCGTCGTCTTCTCCGGCATGCGCCAGTAGCCCTTGAACACATTGGGGCCCTTCACCTCGATCATGCCGATCTCGCCCTGGGGCATCGGCGCGCCGGTCTCGGGATCGGTGATGCGGGCGCTGACGCCCGGCAGCGGATGGCCGACCGTGCCGGCGACGCGATCCCCGTCATAGGGGTTCGACGTGTTCATGTTGGTCTCGGTCATGCCATAGCGCTCGAGAATGGCGTGACCCGTGCGGCCGCGCCATTCGCGGTGGGTCTCGGCCAGCAGCGGCGCGGAGCCCGAGATGAACAGGCGCATATGCGCCGTCACGTCCTTGTTGAGGCCCTGATGAGCGAGCAGGCGCGTGTAAAAGGTCGGTACGCCCATCATGCAGGTGGCGCGCGGCATCAGCCGCAGGATCGCATCCGCATCGAGCTTGGGCAGGAACAGCATGGTGCCCCCCGCCAGCATCAGCACGTTGGTCGCCACGAAGAGGCCATGAGTGTGATAGATCGGCAGGGCGTGGATGAGCACGTCCTTGTCGCTGAAGCGCCAGAAATCAACCAGCGTCGTCGCATTGGACGCCAGGTTGTCATGGCTCAGCATGGCGCCCTTGGAGCGGCCCGTCGTGCCCGAGGTGTAGAGGATGGCCGCGAGGTCGTCGGCGCCACGCTCCACATTGGGGGCCGTTGCAGGAGCCGCCGCCCACTTGTCCGCCAGCGTGCCATCGCGCTTGGTGCCCAGCGTCAGCACATGGGCCACGCCAGCCTCCTTCGCCACGCCCGTCAGCTTGTCGAGGTTCTGCGGCTCGCAGACGAAGACGCGCGGCTGCGCATCGCCGAGGAAGTAGGAGATCTCCGCGGCCGTATAGGCTGTGTTGAGCGGCAGGAAGACCGCACCGGCGCGCACGCAGCCCAGATAGAGCAGGATGTTTTCCGGCGACTTGTCGATCTGCACGGCAACCCGGTCGCCGGGCTCCACGCCCAGCGCGATCAGCGCATTTGCCATGCGGGCGGACCCATCCGCCAGATCGCGGTAGGTGGTCACCACCCCATCGTGGTTTTCGATGAAGGCTTTCTCCGGGGCGGGAAAGCGGCGGGAGACGATATCGTAGAGATAGCAGGCCATGGTTTATCCGGCGGCTCGTTGGGTCGCCCTAGTTGGACGAGCCGGCGGGAACTTGCAAGCGTGGACGTGCCCCACCCCGGGCAAGGCGCTTCACGCCCCCCGAGGCGATAACCTCCCGGCTGTTGGCATAGGCCTCGTGGTTCTCCTCGATGGCGTCGAGGTCATAGAGGTAGTTGACCATCAGGCCCGCGGCATCGCGCAGGCCCTTGGGCGAGAGATCACCGGGCCAGTTGATGCGCTCAAGGCGGGCACCATTGCCCAGATGGAAGCGGGCCACCGGATCGACCGGCCGCCCATTCGGCCCCTTCGCATGGAGGAAATAGGAAGCGGCCAGTGCCTCCACATCCTTGCGCAGGGCCTCTGTGGCCACCGCATCCCCGACCCAGTCGCCCTTGCCAAGTCGGGCCACAAGAGCCGCCTCCTCGGCCGGGAGGCTGCCATCCAGGCCCTTGAGCCAGCGCAGGAAGCCCGGCACGGGCGACAGGGTGACGAAGGTTTCGAGCCTGGGCAGCTCGCGGCGCAGTTCCTCGACCACCTGCTTGATGAGGAAGCTGCCGAAGCTGATGCCATCGAGGCCGCGCTGGCAGTTGGAGATCGAGTAGAAGACCGCCGTGCGGGCCTTGTCAGGTCGCGCGATGGGGCGCTCGACCGCCAGCAGCGGAGCAATGGCACTGGGGATCGTCTCGGTCAGCGCCACCTGCACGAAGATAAGCGGCTCATCCACAAGGGCCGGATGGAAGAAGGCGTAGCAGCGCCGGTCGGAGGGGTCGATGCGGCGGCGCAGGTCGTCCCAGTCCTTGATGGCATGCACCGCCTCGTAGCGGATGATCTTTTCGAGGATGCTGGCGGGGGTCGACCAGTCGATCCGGCGCAGCACGAGGAAGCCCCGGTTGAACCAGGAGGCCAGCAGGTGGGCGAAATCCCTGTCGACGGCGGCCAGCAGCGGGTCCTTCCTGCCGATCTGGAGCAGGTCGGCACGCATGCGCACCAGCGCCGCCGTGCCCCCCGCCGTGCGGTTGAGGCGGCGGAACAGCTCCTGCCGGCGCGGCTCGGCTGCAAAGTGCAGCTCGGCCTCGCTCGTCACGCCCGGATTGCGCTGGAAGGCATCCACGGCGGCGGCAAGACGCTTTTCGTCAGGCCCGAACTTTTCCGCCAGCATGAGGAAGAAGGCGAGCCTGCCAGCCTCGTCACAGCACCCATATCGCGCCAGCACTTCGGAGGCGATGGCTGCCCCGGAGGCCTCGCCGCGCCCTGACAGAAGCGCCTCGCAGGCATCGGGCAGGCCGGCGGAGGCCTGCAGGGGATCAGCGGACCAGTCCTTCAACCCGAGCAGGCTGCGCCCACGCTCGGCGATGGAGGTCAGGAGATCGGAGAAGAAGGGACTGCTCATGGGGGACCCGGACCAAGGCTCTGATGCGTTGAGACTAACGCATAGAGATTAGGCCCGGACAATGGCGTCCTTCTGATGAGGCAAATCGGGCTTGAGGCGAAGGCCCTCACCCTGTCCCTCTCCCGCAGGCGGGAGAGGGGACGCACACCTTGATGCGTGACGCCTTTCGAAAATTGAAGCTCGATGCTTCTGCCCCCTTCTCCCCGCCGCAGGTGGGGAGAAGGTGAGGATGAGGGGTGGCTCGGCTCTTCTACGATTGAACGTTGAGAACCGCAGCGCCCTCACCCTGTCCCTCTCCCGCAAGCGGGAGAGGGGACGCACACCTTGATGCGTGACGCCTTTCGAAAATTGAAGCTCGATGCTTCTGCCCCCTTCTCCCCGCCG
>CAISZN010000135.1 GCA_903889985.1 uncultured Hyphomicrobiales bacterium
CCCTTGGCTCCAGATAGTCCCTCGTCGATATAGGTTGCAACGACAGTCCAACCAGACCTGGATGCCACTTCGTGGAGGGCCAACAGTTGATTCTCTGTGGTCTGGTTCTTGTCGGTCGAGACACGAGCATACAGAGCAACACGTCGTTCCATGGTTTTATCCAGTATTTCTGTGTCGAGGGTGCCTGATCCAAAAACAGATGGTTTTGATAGTCGGATCAGCAAGACTATGAAGACATATAAACCAATCATATAGAAATGCGAAAATGCACGGTGTATTTGGAACAGGGGTATCGGCGTCACATGTTCCAGATGCTCCAGGCCCACCCTCATGTGGTCCAATATCCGTTTGAAATATGCGAGCCGATCAGCGCCGCATTTTCGCCAGAGGTGGCGAATGCGACCAGCAATTGGTCGTGCGCTGTTCCACTGTTGGCAACGCCGATCCAGAACGATAGGCCCGATTGGTCCGGAGTGCGGCCGAGGACGTTTGTATAAAGTGCGGTGACATATGCGGAGTTGCTGGGATTACTTCCATATCTTTGGGTGAATTCAGGCGCCGACAAAAAAGCGTCCGCGAGCGTGATCGCACTTAAATTGTTCGCATCGGCGGCCGCTGCCCAATACCGGAGCCCCGAGTTGTCGGGGGTTCTCGCATAGGCTGCCTGATAGAGTTCATACACAAGGGTGTCCTGACTGCTGTGCAGGTCAAAAACCAGAGTGTAATTGCTGAACTTCACTTGCTGGATGGCGGCTAAAGACGTCGTCCCATCGCGATTGGAAACCGTATCCGTGACGACAACTGACGCGCCATTGTTGGTCACCTGATATTGACTGAGGGAGCCTTGGAAGACTTCGGTGCTGGCCCCGTTATAAGTCGTCTGCGCCGGGCCGACTTGATATCCCAAGGCTTCGAGGACCAGGAGATCCGCTGCAGATACAGGATCGGGCTGCCCTTTTGTCACATAGCCAAATGGATCATTTTTAACCGCAGTTGACCAGTCAGCGAGATCTCCGCCTTGTTCGCCTATTTGGCCGAGGTTCGTTTGGCCTCCATCAACCGAAAAATAGGCTCCAGAGTAGCTCGACGACGCATCGATCACGCCGCTGCTTGTATAGCGGAACAGGGCCATCGGGCTGGCCAACAGGGATGTGTCACTGCCATTGGTGCGACCGAGGACTTCGGAAATTTCATGTTCCAGCTCTGGAACCGCATTGAATTGCCCGGCAACGGCGGGGATCGTTGAACTAAAATTCCATGCGTCTGACGAGCTCAGGATGACGCCGCCCTTGAGCGTGGTCGAGGCAGGAAGCAATCCAAGAGCTGCTGCTTCCGGGCTTATGACGCTGAGGTTGCTGCCCGTGCCAGTCAGTGGATCCGACGTCGGGAATGGCGTGCTGGCGAGCGATGGGACCGACGCGTCATGTTGCTGTAAGGCATTGACGACGGATCCATATGAGAATGAGTAATAGTAGTATTGCGAGTTCGCAATGTCGCCGGGCTTGGTTGCCGCCCAACTGAAGGTGATATTGACTGTAATATTATTTTTGATCGTTGCATCATAAAACGCGACGGCAGCCTGGACTGCAGATTGAAAGCCCGCAGGTGCCGAACTCAGTGTCGCGTCGTATTGGGCGTTGATGATCATTGGGCCAATCCAACTTCACTCTGACGAGCACGTTGCAGTCTCCAACCATCATAAGCTGGATCCAAGTCAAGCTTATAGCGCCCAGTCGAATTGCTAAAGGCAAATAGGCGACGGCCACGTCCATGTGACAAACCCACCCAATTCCCATGGCTCCGGCGGCCTACGAGTTATCAAATCCGGATTTCTGCCAGGGGCGTGGTTGCGGGAGAGGGGTTGTCTGCCTGAGCCTCCAGCATCGGGAATTGGGGCGGTCCCCCAGAATGTATCGTTCCTCACCGACGGGCGAAGGACATGTGGGCAGCGCACCTGCAGGTCCTGGCCCGCACACTGGGGCTGCCATGACAGGGGGGTAGGGGCCTTTGGGCCAGTGGGTCAGTCGAGGCTGGGGGGCAGAGGTTCCTTGGCTCAACGAAGTCGAAAGCAATTTCGTTGACTATGAGCTCCAATTGGAATTCCGGGGCAGTACTATGGCGACGATCGTTGGACAGGTTGGGGCAAGTGACACGCTTGTTGGAACTGCCGCAAATGACATCATCGACGGGCATGGTGGGGCGGATTTCATCAATGGCGGCGGAGGCACCGATGTCGCGCTGTTCCACAGTTCGAGCGCGAACTTCCTCGTCAATACCCTGAGCGGCATCACCCATGTGCGTGCCCTGCCGGGGGCCCCGACCGAATATTATATTCCCACGACCAGTGCGGGTGGCGTGGCGATGAACTCCTTCAGCGACACGGTGCTCATCAACACCGAGCAGTTGCAGTTCTCCGACGGCTTCGTCAACCTCGCAAGCAACGTCAACCAGAACCTCGTCGTCGGCACGCTGGGACAGTCAACGCAGCTGAATGGCACCGCCGGGAATGACGTGATCGACGCCCGCGGCGGCACTGAAACCATTGATGGCGGCGCGGGGTTCGATACGGTCGTCTTCTTTGACTCCAAGGCCAATTTCGTCGTGACAACCCTGTCCGGCGTCACCCATGTCCGGGCCCTGGCGACGGCCGATCCGCAATACCAGCACATCACGGACGTGATCTTGCTGAATGTCGAACAGGTCCAGTTTCTCGACGGCGTGATTTCCAATGACACGACGCCGCCTACGGTGACCAGCTTCACCCCCACGTCGGGCGCTTCGGGTGTCGGCGTCTCCAACAATATCTCGATCACCTTCAGTGAAGCGGTCCAGCTTGGCATAGGCCTTGTAACTATTCGCTCGGGATCCCCGACGGGCCCTGTGGTCGAGCAGTTCGATGTGACATCCAGCAGCCACGTGTCAGTCGCCGGCTCCGTGCTGACAATTGATCCGACCAACAACCTGTCGGGCGCCACGACCTATTTTGTCTCCGTCGATTCGGGCGCGATCAAGGATCTCGCCGGCAATGCCTATGCGGGCGAAAGCAACTATAGCTTCACAACCGGCGCCGGCTCTGCCCCCAACGGTGTCGGGTCGCCCGGGATCACGCAGATCATCACGGGAACGGCTAACAACGACGTCATCTACAGCACCTCCGCCAACGACCAGATTGACGGTGGCGCCGGCGTTGACACAGTTATCTATGCAGGGCTTGCGAGCCAGTATTCGGTCGTCCGATCTGGAGGAACCATCTCGGTCACCGACACTGTTGCGGGACGAGATGGAGCCGACATTCTCACCAGTGTCGAACAAGTCAAATTCACCGATTTCACGCAGATATTCGACCTCACTTCGAGCATCGACAAGTCGGTTTACCTGCTCTATCAGGCTGCCTTAAATCGCGTCCCCGACACGGCAGGCTTCCGTTATTGGGCAGGGCTTGCGGATTCACAGAACATGTCGGCGTCCAGCCTCGCGTCGCAATTTATCACGGCTCCTGAGTTTCAGCAGAAATACGGTGGGCTTGATAATGCAGGCTATGCCGCGGCGCTCTATGTCAATGTTATTGGCCGTGCGCCAGATGCGGCAGGCCTGTCCTTCTGGGTCAACAATCTGGCACTTGGTGAAACACGCGCCCAGATGTTGGTCGACTTTGCCACCAGCATGGAGAACCTCCAGGCAACGGCTGCGCACACATCTTATGGATTCTGGACAATCTGATCGGTGCGGCGTTTCGTCTGCGCCTGGGGCACAGACAAGGGCGACCTTTTATCGAGGCTTGAAAGCTTCAAGCTCGAATTTGCGGTATTCGCCAACTCGTTCTGACTTGGGGTCCCCGCCGAAGATCAGGCCGGCCCTGCAGATATTGTCAGCGCCGCTCGGATCGCCTGCAGCTTCAGCGCAGCGTCGTCCACATCCGCCTCTGCCCAGGTGAAGCCCGTGTCCTCATAGTGCAGAAGCCAGTCGCGATAGGCCGTCTGGCACGACGTGACCGGATGGTAGTTCGGATATTGCGGGCCAAACTCCACATTGGCCGACCAGTGGGTTGCCACCACGGGCTTGCCGATGAGCAGGCACTCGGCAATGTTGAGACCGAAGCCCTCCGACCTGTGCAGCGACAGATAGACGTCGGCCGCATGCTGGAGCGCGGCGATCTGGTCGCTGGTCAACTCCTCGGTCATGACGCGAATATTCGTCGCGCTGCCGATCATCTCCTGCAGTTCGTCAACGACAAGGCGCGTCCGCTTGCCAACGCGCAGCTTGATGACGAGCACTGCCGAGGGATCCCCGCCAAAGGCGCGCTGCCAGGCCCGCACATGGGCCCATGGATTCTTGCGCTCCGGACAGCTCTGGATATCCATGATGGCAACGCCCAGAAACGTGCCCGCTGAAACGCCTGCCAGATCTCGTCCGCCGGGAACGGCAGGCGGCGGAACCACATGATAGTGGAGGACCTTCACGGGCAGGCCGGTCTGGCGGAAACTCTCCGCGGAGAAGTCTGACGCAGACAAGACCTCATGGACGAGGGGAATGGCGAAGTTCCAGGCAGTTGGAAACAGAGGGGTTTCCCAGACCCAGCGCCCGATTCGGTAGGCCCCGGCCACCTGCTGGGGCAAGAACAGCCTGAGCACCCGCGCATAGGTGTCCGGCTGGCACATGAGATAGACCGTGCCATAGACGCGGTTGCGATCGATGCTCTGCTGATCTGCGCCCGCGCCCTGAAGGCCCCTCGCATTGATGACCGTCACGTCCCTGTGCCGCTGCCGGATCTGGTCGAGATCGTAGTTCGCCCCCCGGCTCAGTCCGTAGGAGGCATTGAACTCCCCCACCACCAGCACCGGCTCGGCTCCGTAGGTTGCCTGGGGACTGCGGATGTAAGCCATGGTGCGGCTTGTGTTTTCCCGACGCCAGCGACGACGGCGAAAACCCAGCCGCACCCGGTACCACAGGTTACGCAGGCTATGGCGCCGCAACCAGGTGCGCAGGCCGGAAGGAACGGGGGAGGCCGAAAAAAGCATGATCCCTTCTAGCCATCGGTTGGCTGGGGGCAAGCCCCCTGAGGCCTTAACCGGCCTTGCGACGGCTCAGGCTCTGGGTTTCCCGCACGATGGACTCGAGATAGCGGTCGTAGGTATCGGCAATCTGCTGGATGGCGAAAAGCCGCCGCGCCCGGGCCTGCCCCCCTGCTGCGATGCGATTGCGCAGATCGGCATCATCGATCAGGCGGCCAATCGCGCTCTCCATGGCATGGACGCTTGGTTCGACCTGCAGCGCCGCACCCTCCTTGGCAGGACCGATCACCTCGGCAAGTCCACCTCGGCCTGAGCAGATCAGGGCCGAGCCGCCCGCCATGGCCTCCAGCGCCGTGCGTCCGAAGGGCTCGTTCCAGACCGAAGGGACGAGCGCAATCGCCGCCTGCTCATAAGCCTGCTTGACTGCCGAAAATGGGGCATCGGTGATGATTTGCCCTCGGTCTCCCAGCGGAGCCAGGGCGTCCTGAACCTCACCGGCATAGGCGGGGTTCTTGTGCGGTTGCGACAGGAAGAAGCGCGCCGTCCAGCCTGGCCGGTTGAGCAGTGCGATGGCGCTTGCCCGCGCGGCCTCGAGCCCCCCCTTGTCAGGCACGGCCCGACCGGCAAACAGCACAACCTGCTCACGCTCGGCAGAGGGCTCCCACAGGCTGAAATCTAGACCATTCGATACAACGAAGGTGCGGTTCCGCGTGTAGTCGGAATGGGCGATGAACCCCGCCTTGCAATGCTCGCTCACGAAGAACACAGCAGCGATCCGACGCCAGTAGGCATGATAGATGAAGCGACTCACCCAGTTGAGCTTGGCCGAATAATAGTTGTGACGATGCAGCACGATCGGGATCTTGGGATGCAGGATCGACAGCAGGAAGACCGAGCGCAGGTGCTGGTGAACCACAATGATATCGGGCGCAAATTTACGGATTTCGCGACTGATTGCACGGATGCGGCTGATTGATCCCTTGCCGGCCGGGAATGGCGCCACATCAACGTCGGGAAGATAGTCGCTCTCTTCTGCGCAGATGACCCGTGTCTCGTGCCGATAGCGGCTGTGGAGAAGCAGTTCATAGGCACAAAGGTCGACCGAGGTCGCGCCACGGGGCGTGAAATGCATATGCCGTGGCAAAACCAGAACGACCCTCATGAATACCCCTAGAGAAATAACCTCATCAGCAAGCTGCCCATATGGCACATTCAGGCTTGTCTGGCGATGGTTCGATCCGATCAGGACGGTCAACCGTAAGGTCAACTTAGCCGAAATGATGACCGCCACACGGTACCCGATGTCCGAGCCTGAATTGCATCTCTCATCCTTCCCGCCAGCCGGCATTGCCGTCGTTTTCGGGGCAACGGGCGGCGTTGGGTCCGCATTGGTGCAAGTTCTCGAAAAAGCCGGTCACTTTTCCTCGGTGCTGGGCCTTTCTCGTTCCACGAGCGAACCCTTCGACCTTCTCGATGAGGGAAGCATCGCGGCAGCCTGCACCCGCGCCGCAGGGGCGGGAGAGATCCGTCTTGCGATTGATGCGACCGGATTTCTCCATGACGATCGCCAAAAACCTGAAAAGATGCTGCGCGAGATCACCGCGGAAAATCTGTCCCGCTCCTTTGCCCTGAATGCCATCGGCCCGGCCCTGCTGATGAAGCATCTTCTCCCGCTCCTGCCGCGAGCGGGAAAGTCGGTCTTCGCCACCCTCTCCGCCCGCGTTGGTTCCATTGGCGATAACCGGCTCGGTGGCTGGTATGCCTATCGCGCCTCGAAAGCCGCGCTCAACCAATTGCTGGTGACCGCCTCCATCGAGCTGCGTCGCAAGAATCCGTCCGCCATTTGCCTTGCCCTACATCCGGGAACCGTAGCCCCCGACCTGTCGGCTCCCTTTTCCAAGGATGGCCTTGAACTTCAGTCGCCGGTGACGGCCGCCACGCGGTTGCTGAATGTCATTGAAATGGCCAAAGCGGCTCAAACTGGCCACTTCCTCGATCATCATGGGCACGCGATCCCATGGTGAGGATCCGCGGACCGCTCGCTGCCGTAAACCCGGCGAAGGAGCAACCATGACCAATATCGCCATCGTTGGCGCTGGCCTTGCTGGCCTTGCGGCGGCCAGAATGCTGAAGCAGGCAGGGCGCGACTGCATCATCTTCGACAAGAGCCGGGGCATCGGGGGACGCATGGCAACGCGGCGCGTTGGCCAGCTCGCCTTCGACCATGGTGCGCAGTTCTTCACGGCACGCGGCGCTGCTTTCAAGGCCAGTGTCGAAGCGTGGCTGCGCCATGGCCAGGCGGCCTCATGGTACGAGGACAATTTTGTCGGAACGCCCGGCATGACAGCCCCTGCCCGCTCCCTTGCAGCCGGCCTCACGGTGGAAGCGAACAGGACTGTGACAGGACTGCGCCGCGACGGGCCTGGCTGGCGGCTGCTGTTTGGAGACGAGCTGTCGTCCCAGTTCCAGACGGTTCTCTTTGCGGTTCCGGCTCCGCAGATGGTGCCGATCCTTGCAACAGCAGGCATCATCTTTCCGCAGGTAGAACCCGTCCGATTTGCGCCCTGCTGGGCGCTGATGCTTGCCTACGACACCGCGCTGGACATGGCGGAGCACCATTATCGCAGCCGCGAGGGTGTCATTGCATGGGCCGCCCTCAACGGACACAAGCCAGGGCGGGAAGCCATCCCGGAAACCCTTGTGATCCATGCAAATCCCGAGTGGTCGCGCACCCATCTCGAATCGGAGCCTCCGGCCGTGACCGAGCTTTTGCTGGCGGCCGCAAGGCAGGAACTCGGGATTGAAGCAAAGCCCGTCTATTCCGCCGCGCACCGCTGGCGCTTTGCGCTTGTCGAGACACCTGCCGGCGTCGATTGCATCCATGACGCGACCCTGCAAATCGGGGCTTGCGGCGACTGGTGCCTCGGTGCACGCGTGGAAGCTGCCTTCGACAGCGGCGAGGCGCTCGCGCGTCGCGTCATTGCAAACAGTTGAGTGCCTGCATGGAAAACAGTGACCCGCAGCTCACCATCTTTTACGACGGCGCATGTCCGCTCTGTTCCTCAGAAATCAAATATTATCAGGGCCAGCACGGCAGCAGCTCTCTTGCATTCGTCGATGTCACGACATGCGGCGCAGCGCCACGTCCGGATCTGACGCGCGAGGCAGCCCTGCGCAGGCTTCACGTGGCGCGAAGTGATGGAACTTTGGTCTCTGGAGCAAGGGCCTTCGTCAGCATCTGGCAAGCGTTGCCGGGACTGCGCTGGCTGGCGCGCCTCGCTGCACTTCCCGGCATGATTCATCTGCTGGAGTTCGGATACCGGCTGATCCTGCCAATCCGTCCACGTCTCGCGCAGATCTGGCGCAGGCTGCATGGACGCTGACCTGAAGAGGCCTCGCTTGTCATTCCCGGTCAGCCTTGCTTAACTCGCGCCCTCGGATGGCACGGCTGGAGGATCTTGTGCAGGCATCGACAGCGGTCAGAACTGATCACGCATGGCCCACGGATGATCCAACCCGGGTTCCCTACTGGGTTTATTCCGATGAAGAGGTCTATGCCCTCGAACAGCAGCGCCTCTTCCAGGGTCCGACCTGGAACTTTCTTGGCCTTGAAGCCGAAATCCCCAATCCCGGCGACTACAAGACGACCTTTGTTGGCGAAGCGCCAATCATCCTCCTGCGCAGGATGGATGGGGGCATCAATGCGCTGATGAACCGCTGCGAGCACAAGGGTGCGCTGATCTGCTACAAACCGCGCGGCAACGTGCGCGAACTGACCTGCGTCTATCACAACTGGGTCTATAATCTCGATGGCAAGCTGACCGGCGTCGCCTTCCGCAAGGGCGTGGGCGGCAAGGGTGGCGTCGATGCGGATTTCGATACCAACAACCACAACCTCGTGCGCCTGCGCGTTGATACCTATCGCGGCCTCATCTTCGGCAGCTTCTCTCAGGAAACGCCACCGTTCCGCGACTACCTTGGTGCCGAGTTGCTGGCCTCCATCGACCGGGTCTTCATCAAGCCGCTCAAGGTGCTTGGCTACCACAGCCAGGTCCTGCCGAATAACTGGAAGCTCTATGCGGAGAACAACAAGGACTCCTATCACGCGAGCCTCCTGCATGTGTTCCACAACACCTTCGGCGTGGTGCGCCCGAACATGGGTGGCGGCATCAAGCTCAGCGACAACGGCTGGCATCATCTGAGCTACACGGTCCGCACGCCCCCCAATGACGATGCAACGGGACGCGAGCAGGTCCGTTCCCTGAAGGACCAGTACAAGCTCAACGATGTCACCATGATGGAGCACAAGCTCGAACTCGGTGACCTTGTCACCAATTCGATCCAGACCATCTTCCCCAATCTCGTCGTGCAGCAGATCCTCAATTGCCTTGCCGTGCGCCAGCTCGTGCCGCGGGGCGTCGACCGCAGCGAGCTGTTCTGGACGGTTCTGGGTTTTGAGGATGACACGCCCGAGATGCTTGAACTGCGCCTCAGCGCCAACAATCTCGTCGGCCCGGCGGGCTTCATCTCCATGGAGGATGGCTGCGTCGGCGGCTTCGTCCAGCGCGCCACCAAGGCAAGGCCCGATGATCTCTCCGTCATGCCCATGGGCGGGCGCGCCATTGAACCGAGCGAAGGTTCGCGGGTCACAGAGGCTGCCGTGCGCGGCTTCTGGAAGGGCTGGCGCGAATGCATGAAGCTCTGAGCGTCAGATCAGGCAGTCGAACCATGACCATCACAACCCTCGATGCCGCGCTCGTCACCCGCCTGCGCGTCGAAGCCTTTCTTTCGGAATACATGCTCGCCCTCGACGCAGATCGCCTTGAGGACTGGTACAGCTTCTTCGCGGAGGATGGCACCTATCGCGTCACCACGCGCGAGAACCACGATCTTGGCCTGCCCCTGAGCCTGATGAACTGCCGGGGCCACGGCATGTTCAAGGACCGCATCACGGCCCTGCGCACGGCGAATATTTTCGAACCGCATGTCTATTGCCATATCCCGGGTGCCCTGCGGATCACCTCAATCACGGGCGAGGTAGTGGAGAGCGAAAGCACGTTCAGCGTCATCAGGACCATGCAGGAAGGCGACATGCGCCTCTTCGTCTGCGGCCGCACCTTCGACCGCATCCGCCTTGGCGCGGAAGGCCCCAAGCTCATCGACCGCACCGTGATCCTCGATTCCAAACAGATCGACACGCTGCTTGTCATCCCGATCTGAAGCCATCGTGATCGGCGGATCACTGTAGCTGGTACGGTTCATGCACGACTGACAGTAGATCAAGGTGACCGTTCCACCCGGAGGTCCTGCATGGCGGCTTGGCAAGGGATTTCATATCACGTCACCGGCGCGGCTAAACGCGCATTGCGGTCCCTTGCCATTGGCGCATCACTCTTCACGGCACTTGCCACAGCGAAGGCACAGGATGCCGTGGCGGACTTCTATCGCGGCAAGACAATCACCATCGTCGTGGGTTCGGACGCCGGCGGTGGTTATGACCTGAGCGCAAGGGCGCTTGCCCGCCACATGTCGAAATATATCCCCGGCAATCCGCAGATCATCATCCAGAACAAGCCCGGTGCGAGTTCCCTCGCCGCGGCCAACTATGTCTATGAAGCTGCACCTGCCGATGGCACCGTGATCGCAGCTGTGCAGCGGCCAGTCCCCTTCCAGTTCCTGTTTGGCGCATCCGGCATGCGGTTTGACCTGCGCACGCTGCAGTGGCTTGGCAGCACGGCCAAGGAGCCCGGCGTCTTCGTGAGCTGGTTCAAGTCCCCCCAGCGCAGCATGAAGGACCTGCTGGCCGGCGAGATGGTCGTGGGCGGCAATGGGCCTTCGACCGATACCGAGCTCTTTGCCCGCCTGATGAACAATGTTTTCGGGACCAAATTGCGCATCGTCAGCGGCTATCCCGGCCAGAACGAGATCATCCTTGCCATGCAGCGCGGCGAGGTGCAGGGCGTCGCCAACTGGTCATGGTCGGATATCGAGGCGCGCCATCCCGACTGGATCGCCGACAGGAAGGTCACCTTCCTGATGCAGTTCTCTCTCGAGCCAATCCCCGCGCTGAAGGACGTTCCCTTCATTCTCGACATGGCGAGGAACGCGGATGAGCGCGCACTGCTGAAACTGCTGATGCAGAACAAGGCGCTCGGCAGGCCCTTCTTC
>CAISZN010000136.1 GCA_903889985.1 uncultured Hyphomicrobiales bacterium
CAGTGCCAGAACGGAGAGCATGACAGGCACGAGCAACCGCAAGTCAAACCAGTTGGGAAGACCTGTAACCGCTGTTTCCATCACACCACAAGCCTCGCTTCGACTTGTATAGGATGGGGAGCCACCGATTACTAATGTGCGCTCCAGATTGATGACTTAGGTTAAATGAATTGGCCGCACAGATAAATACAAATGAATATTGGTCTATCGAAAGACCTATCTCTGTCAGCTTTAACATTTGTAACGATGCAGATCGTGTCGCTTGCCAATCTTGCGCATCATCGCACTCGCCACATTGGAACCGGGAACCCAGGCGGGTTCCCGGGGAACTCCAAATGATCAGGCTTATCAGACGCCTTCAACGATGCGCAGATCTCGATCGGCGCCGTTGCCAAGGGCAGCGAGGGCAGCTTTATAGGCAGCGCTGTCATGCACGGCGACGGCCGCATCCACGCTGGCGAATTCGATGATCACCGTGCGCTGGAGAAGGCCGGCCTCATAGGCCTTGGCTGCCGTGCCGCGTGCGAGGAACTTGCCACCACCGGCCTCAATGGCAGGGCCAGCAAGCTTGGCATAGGCAGCGAGTTTGTCGGAATCGGAGATCGAGCGGTAGGTCGCTACCCAGAAGGCCTTGGCCATTTTCTTGTCTGTCCTCTGTGATGGAAGGGTGGCGCAGATTAGCCAGCCCCCGCAGGACGTCAAACCGCCATGGCTAAACGCTGGCTGGCAGCCGAAACCACCTCGACCCGATTGCGCCCCCCCTGCTTGGCAGCATAGAGGGCCCGATCCGCTGCTGCCATCAGCACATCAAGGTCCTGCGAACCGTCCTGTGAGCAAGCGGTCCCGGCGGACACCGTGCAGATGTGGCGGATGCCAGCCAGTTCGAGAGGCTTGGAGGCGAGTTCTGAGACCACCCGCTGCGCGATCTGACGGGCATCCTGCTCGCCGGTTTCCGGCAGAAGCGCAATGAATTCCTCGCCACCCATGCGCGCCACGAGGTCGCCCTCGCGCAGGCACCGGCGCAGGATTGCGGCAAAGTACATAAGTGCCTCGTCCCCAGCTGCATGTCCGAAACCGTCGTTGATCTGCTTGAAGCGATCGAGGTCAAAAATGACAAGGCTCATCGCACGCTGGTGACGACGACCAATGCTCATCAGCTTGCCGGCCGTCTCAAGGAAGGCACGCCGGTTGGGCAGGCCGGTAAGACTGTCGGAGAGGGCCGCCTGCTGGAGGGCGACTTCGGCACGTTCCTTGACTAAACCTATGACGAAGTAGGCGAGCAATTGCGCGAAGAGGATGATTTCGACCGTCATCGCCACAAAGATCGCGCCCTGGAACCGGAACAGCTCATCGGTGGCGACAAAGACGAAGGGGATCCTCAGGATGCAGACCGTCGTCTGGAAGAACAGGCCCACAGCCAGAGGAACCCGGCTGCGCAACCCGTCGCAATTGCGCAACAATTCAACGCCAGCCACCGCGTAACCCAAGGCGAAGAAGGTGGTCGCGATTGAAAAGCGCAGGGCCGGATTGCCATAGATTGGCGGTGTCAGGCAGGCGAGGCACCAAAGCAGCAGAGGACCGAAAATCCATGCCGGATTTGGACGCCGGCCATTGAAGGCGCAGATGCCTGCATAGATGAGGCTGGTATTCAGCATGCCGGCCGCATTACCGATGACGATGGAGGCCAGATCGGGAAACACACCGCGCAGGCCCAGCATCAGGGCAGATAGCGCAGCAAAACCATAGGCAATCGCCGAGCGCAGAAGGAAGGGCTCACGGTGGGTCGTGATCCATGTCCAGAATAGCAGGCTGGCGCTAACCAGGGAGGTCAGCGTCAGGACCATCAGGAAGATCATGCCCCCAAGTTCATTCATCAGCTTCGAGGACTCCATGCAGTAGACATCTAAAGCGCGGGCGTAAGCCGTATCGCCGCGCAGCAGCATGATTCCACAATCGTAAAATTTGTAACACCCTGCGCTGATTGTCCCCTGCGAAGGCCGTTCGTATCTGAAATTTTACAATATCAGCTTAGACTTGACTGCCTTAGTCCGGCCCGCTCCATACGCGGCAAGACCTCGTCCAGGAAATAAGGCAGTTCCTGCAGGTAGTTCAGGAAGACGAGGGTCGAGCCCGCGACGCCCATGTTGGCCAGCCGGGCAAACTCACTTACCAGATCATCCGGCGTGCCGATAATCGGATACATGCCCGGGAAAATCCCGGGATAGGGACGCCCGGCCTGTTCCAGACCTTGCGCAATGGCAACGTCCGCCTCGCTTGCCCCAGTCCTGGTGCTGGTGGAAGCAGTCCGCCCTTTCTGGCGCGCGAAATAGGCAAGTGCGTCGGGATCGGCCATTTCGACCGCGTAGTAATGCGCGTAGTCCAGCGCCTCCTTGCGGGTCGGGCGGCAGACGAGCTGGGTCTCCACATAGACCTCCGGCTGGCGCCCATGGGTCGCGGCGAGACCCATGAAGGCAGCAATGGTCTCGCCCACCCGCTCTGGCGCATGGACGGAGGTGAAGAGCACATCAGCCGCCTGCGCCGCGAAGGCCTGCCCATCGCCCGATTGCGCCGCCGACATGACCGGCGGGCGCTTCTGCAGGGGCAGCGGATCTGTCTGCAGACCTTGCATGTCGAAAAACTGGCCAGTCCAGTCGAAGGCCGGGCCGCCCTCGAGCAGACGGTCGTAGATGCGGAACCACTCCAGCCCGCGATCATAGCGGCGGGCTCCGTCGATCTTCACCCCATGGGGGCTGAACTCGTCCGGGTTCCAGCCGCACACGATGTTGAGCCCGGCGCGGCCATTGCTCACATGGTCGATGGTGGCAATGGCCTTGGCCGCGAAGGCGGGCGTGATGAGCGAGACATGGGCAGTGACGAAGATGCCCGCCTGTTTCGTCAAGGCAGCCAGGGCAGCAGCCTGCGTAAAAGTCTCGAAGGAGCGGCCCCACATGTTGGCTTCGCCCCCGAGGCCCCGCCACTTGGCGATGGGCAGCAGGAACTCGACCCCTGCAGCATCGGCCATTTGCGCGACCTGAACGATCTCCGGCCACTCCGCGCGCCAGCGTTCCGGCGCACGGCTAGGCGTCATGCCGTTCGAGCAATTGATGCCGAAGAGGCCGAACTTGAAGCGGTTGGAACCGAAGAAGCTCATGGTGGCCTCAGTCGATCAGGCTGGCGCCGCCAAAGCGCTCGCGCCAGCGCGGGATGACCTCCTTGTTGTAGACATTGTCTGGCACTTCGCCGCGCATGGCGGTGAGCATGGACTGGATCGCCCAGATCATGCCCGGACGCAGCTCGCCACCCCTGTTGAATGATGCAGCGTGCGGAGACAGCAGCACCTTGTCGCCGAGCTTGCGCAGCGGCGAATCCATCGGCAGCGGCTCCGTCTCGAAGACATCGAGCGCCGCACCCTTGAGATGACCGCTTTCGATGAAGCGGGCGAGCGGCTCCTCGTGCACGACCTTGCCACGCGAGGTGTTGATGATGGTCGCGCCCTTCTTGGTCTTTTCTATCTCCTTCTCGCCATACATGAAGAGCGTCTCCTTCGTCAGCGTGACGTGGAAGGAGATGACGTCGGATTCCCGCAGCAGCGTGTCATAGTCAACGCGCTGCGCGTTGGCGAGCTGGAAGGCTGAAGGGTGTGCGTAGGGATCATATGCGATGAGCCTGATGCGCCATGGCGCAAGCAGTTGCGCGACACGCTGCGCAATGCGTCCGAGCCCCACGATACCGATAGTGATGCCGGGCGTGCCTTCAGACACGCGCGCACCGAGGAAGGTCGTCGCCAGCACCGGCTCGCGCCAGCGCCCGGCGCGCACGGCGGCATCGCGCTCCTGAACCTTCTTCAGCATGGCGAGGATGAAGGTCATGGTCGTCTCGGCGACGCCGTAGCAATTGGCCTCGGTAGGTGCATGGCAGACGAGAATGCCGAGATCGGTGGCCGCTTCCAGATCGACGTCATCAACGCCAACCGTGTATTTCGCGACGATGCGCAGGCGCTGCGCTGATTCCATGATGCGGCGGGAAATCGGGCAGCAGCGCACCATGGAACCCATGGTACCGACGCTGTCGCGCAGTGCCGCAATGAATTCGTCCTCGTGGTCGGCCTTGACCCACTGCCAGTCCGGATTGCCCCGCGTCAGCGTGACGCCCTGTTCATAGAGGGGCTTCAACAGCTCCTCGGGCTCATCGCGTGGCGCAAAGATCAGGACATTGTTGGACGACATCGTGGGGCCTCCCGGTATTTGTTGCCGGGAGAGTAGCCAATGGAATGGCTATACGCCAGCGCCCCTCAACCCTCCCCCTTGCGGGGAGCGTCGGAAATGCAGAGCATTTCCGGGGTGGGGGTCGCGCGCGATCAGCGCGCGTATGACTCCCACCGCAGCTTCAACCATCCCCGATACGAAATCGCAGCATCACCCCACCCCGCCGTGCTGCGCACGTCGACCCTCCCCATCAAGGGGAGGGTGGCGTTGGAGTACTTTGTTCTACCGCCGCTTGGCCTCGATCGCATCCCAGATCGTCGCAGCAATATTGCCGCCGCCAAGGCGCTGAATGGCGCGAAGGCCCGTGGGGGATGTCACGTTGATCTCGGTGAGATTGCCGCCGATGACGTCGATGCCCACGAAGATCAGGCCGCGCTTCTTCAGCTCGGGCCCGATGGTCGCGCAGATCTCGCGCTCGCGGTCGGTGAGCTCGGTCTCTTTCGCAGCGCCACCGCGCACCATGTTGGAGCGGATGTCGTTTTCTGCCGGCACGCGATTCACCGCGCCTGCAAATTCGCCATCGACGAGGATGATGCGCTTGTCCCCATCGACCACCTGCGGAAGAAAGCGCTGGATTACCCAGGGCTCGCGGAAGGTGACCGAGAAGAGGTCGAACAGCGAACCGAAGTTCGGATCCTTCTGCGAGACCTTGAAAACCGCAGCGCCACCATTGCCATAGAGCGGCTTCATCACCACGTCGCCGTGCATGGCGCGGAAGGCCTCGATCTCGGCGCGATCACGCGAGAGAAGCGTGGGCGGCATGAGATGCGGGTACTGCATCACGAAGATCTTTTCGGGCGCCTCGCGCACGCTCGCGGGATTGTTCACCACCAGCGTTCGCGGATGGATGCACTCGAGCAGATGGGTCGTGGTGATATAGGCAAGGTCGAAGGGTGGATCCTGGCGCAGCAGGACGACGTCCACATTGGCCAGATCGATCCGCGCATAGTCGCCGATGGTCACATGATTGCCGACCTCATCGCGCACTTCGACGGGCGCCGCCGTGGTGACGATGCGGCTGCTGTCCATGGTGAGGCGGTCGGGCGTGTAATAGAGCAGCTTGTGGCCGCGCGCCTGCGCCTCCAGCATCAGGGCGAAGGTCGAATCGCCTGCGATGTTGATCTTCTCGATGGGATCCATCTGGACCGCGACGGTCAGACCCATGCTCAAACCTCCTGATGCGGCAGCTTACGGCCCGCAAGACGCACGATCCCCGCGCTCCCGTCAACCACGCCTCATGACGAAAGGTTGATCTCATAGGCATCGACCAGATGGACCGGCCATTTGCCCGCCCCCACGAAGATGGCATCGCCCCGCAGGTCATAGCCCACCGCCCAACGATTGCGGGAGAGCCACCAGCCGATGGCATGGGTGAGGCGGCGGCGCTTGATGGGCGTGATCGCAGTGCGCGCCGCATCGAGATCCGCACGGGCCTTCACCTCGACGAAGGCGATGGCGCGGCCGCGCAGGGCCACGATGTCGATCTCGCCGCCCGGGGCCAGCACATTGCGGGCAAGGATCCGGTAGCCGCGCAGCAGAAGCGCGAGCATAGCCATCCATTCCGCCCGCCGCCCGAACACCCGCGCCTTCTGGCGCCGGTCCCGGCCCTGCGAGCCGGACGGACTCACCGCTCGCGCCCGGCGGCAAGCTCCACCGCGCGGGCATAGACCTTGCGGCGGGGCTGGCCCGTTTCGCCCGCCACCACCGAGGCGGCATCCTTCACCGACAGGGTCTCAAGGGCCTTGTGCAGGCGGGCGTCGAGATCATCCACGCCAGCGACAGAGGCGCCTTCCTCCGGTGGGCCGACCAGCAGCACAATCTCACCCTTGGGCGGTCCCTCCTCGGTGAGCGCAGCTGCAAGGTCCAGCAGGGGCGCGCGGCGCACGGTCTCGAAGTGCTTGGTCAGCTCGCGGGCCATGGCAGCCGGGCGATTGCCGAGCACGGCAGCCAGATCTGTGCAGCATTCGGCCACCCGGCGCGGCGATTCGAAGAAGACCAGCGTGCCCGGGATCGCCGCGAGTTCGGCGATGCGCTGGCGGCGGGCCGCGCTCTTCTGGGGCAGGAAGCCCTCGAAAAAGAAGCGGTCCGTGGGCAGGCCCGCAACCACGAGGCCCGCCAGCACCGCCGAGGCACCCGGCACCGAATAGACCGTGATGCCCTCAGCCACCGCATCGGCCACGAGCTTGAAGCCGGGGTCCGAGACCAGCGGCGTCCCCGCATCCGACACCAGCGCCAGCGAGGCGCCGGACTGAAGCCTGGCGAGGAGGTGGGGCCGCACCACGGCGGCGTTGTGCTCGTGATAGGCGACGAGAGGCGTGGATATCCCATAGTGGGCAAGTAAGGTCTTGGTGACGCGGGTATCCTCGGCCAGCACCGCGTCGGCGGCCGCCAGGGTTGCCAGCGCCCGGAAGGAAATATCGCGCAGGTTTCCGATGGGCGTCGCCACCACATGCAGGCCCGGGCTGATGGGCTCGGCCTCGGCCTTCAGGCCAAAGGCCGTGAAGCTCGGCTGGGAGGAGTCTGGGCCTGACGGTTTCATGGCGGCGTCCGTTGCGACAGCCGGTCCGTTCGATATGACGAACCTATGGGCCGATTTATAGAACGATCTAACCTTCGTCGCAATGCCGTATTTCCGGCTGGAAAAGCGTTATGCTTGTGAGACGCGCGCGGTTCGGCCAAATTGCGCCGGATTCGGGCGCCGGTCGGGAATGGGCGCATCCCAAGGAGGGGTTCCTGTGGCTTCATACGGTTCCGGTCAGCGCCTGCCGACCCTGCCCCTTCGCCAGATCGCGCGCGCCCTGACGCCGCTCCTGCTCTGTGCGGGACTTGCCGGCTGCAACTCTGTTGGCCTTGGCAGCTTTGGCAGCAGCACGGGTCCCGCCAGCGGTGGACCTGCCCCCTTTGCCGGCTCCCCCACCGTCCCCGTCGAAGGCATGCCGCTGGCAGCCAGTGGCAACCAGATCGGCAGTGGACCTGTCCGGGTCGCACTGATCGTGCCCCTCTCCCAGGGGGGCAAGCCGAGCGTCGTTGGCCAGTCCCTGCGCAATGCGGCCGAACTTGCCATTGCCGACACCGGCACCAATGACGTGACGATTCTCGTGAAGGACGACCAGTCCTCGCCCGAGGGCGCGCGCGCTGCCGCGCAGGAAGCCATCAATGAAGGGGCCGAGGCTATCGTCGGCCCGCTCTTTGCCAACAATGTGCGCGAAGTCGGTCGGATCGCCCGCACCGCAGGCAAGCCGGTCATCGGCTTCTCGACCGATACGAGCGTCGCTGCCCGTGGTGTCTATCTTCTGTCCTTCCTCGTGGAATCCTACGTGGACCGGGTCATCGACTTCGCCTCCTCGCGCGGCAAGAAGAGCTATGCGGCCCTGATCCCCAACAGCGACTACGGCCGCGTGGCCGAGGCCGAATTCCAGGCCGCCGTCGCCCGCAATGGCGGCCGCGTGCAGGCGGTGGAGCACTACCAGCCCGGACAGGCGGGCCCTGCCGTCCAGAAGATTGCCGGGCTTGCGGGCCAGATCGACGCGATCTTCATTCCCGAGCAGGCGGAAGCCATGGGGGCGGTCTCCCAGTCGCTCACAGCGGCCGGCCTCGACTCGAAGAAGGTTCAGGTCCTGGGCACCGGCGTGTGGAACGATGCGCGCGTGCTCAAGCTGCCGGCCCTGCAGGGCGCGTGGTTCGCCGCGCCTGACAATGGCGGCTTCAATGCCTTCGCCGGCCGCTATCGCGCCAAGTTCAACGAAGACCCGACCCGAATCGCCACGCTGGCCTATGACGCCGTGTCGCTGACGGCGGCGCTCGCCCGCCAGCAGGGCTCCCAGCGGTTCGCCGAGAGCGTTCTGGCCAATCCGTCGGGCTTCAATGGGGCTGACGGGGTGTTCCGCTTCCGCCCCGACGGGCAGAACGATCGCGGGCTCTCGGTGCTGATGGTAGCCAATGGCTCGACCTCCGTGGTGAGCCCGGCCCCGACCCGCCTCAGCGGTTCAGGCACCTGATCAGGGTCATCAGGCAGCCAGATCCGCGACAACCGAATCAAGGACGGGGAAGCCGTCCTTGGTGACGCGCAGGCGTCCTTCTTCCGTGCGCTCCACCATCCCGTCCTCGATGAGCGAGGCGACCCGCTCTGGGTCGAGGCGGCGGTCGGCCAGCATCAGGTAGCGGTCTGGATCGATGCCCTCGGCGAGCCGCAGGCCCATCAGCAGATATTCATCGCCCTGCTCGGCCGGTGACAGCAGCTCGTCCTCGACGAGGCCATGGCCATCAGCCTCGACCACGGTCAGCCACATTTCCGGATGCTTCTCGGTGGAGTGGGCAACTCGCCCGCGGCCATTGACAACGAGGCGCCCATGGGCGCCCGGGCCGACGCCGGCATATTCGCCATAGCGCCAGTAAACGAGGTTGTGGCGGCTCTCTGCCCCCGGACGGGCGTGGTTGGAGACCTCATAGGCCGGCATGCCGGCCTTGTCGGTCATCTCCTGCGTCACGTCCCACAGGGCGCGCGACACCTCGTGATCGGGCATCTGCAGGCGGCCTGCCTGATAGAGCCGCTCGAACATCGTGTCGGGCTCGATGGTGAGTTGGTAGAGCGAGAGATGCTCCGGGGCCCGGCGCAGAGCCTCGGTGAGTTCGGCCTGCCAGTCGGCAGGGCTCTGGCCCGGGCGGGCATAGATCAGGTCGAAGGAGGCGCGCTCGAAGGTCGAGGTCGCAATGTCGACAGCCTTGAAGGCCTCTTCCACCGTGTGGAGACGGCCCAGCGCCTTCAGGTCGCGGTCGTTCATGGCCTGGACGCCCAGCGACACGCGGTTGATGCCGGCCGCCCTGTAGCCCCGGAAACGCTCGGCCTCGACGCTGGTCGGATTGGCCTCCAGCGTGATCTCCGGATTGGGGCCCATCTTCCAGGCCTTGCCGATGGCCTCGAGGATCGCGCCCACGGTCGAGGGCTTCATCAGCGAGGGCGTGCCGCCGCCAAAGAAGATCGAGGAGACGGTGCGGCCGGGCGAGAGCGCGGCCCGATGGGCGATCTCAGCCTTGAAGGCCGCGACGAAACGCTCCTCGTCCACGGGGGCTGCCCGGACGTGGCTGTTGAAATCGCAATAGGGGCATTTGGAGAGGCAGAAGGGCCAATGGACATAGACCCCGAATCCCGCCTCGCCTTCTCTGAACCGGCTGGCCATGACGTCCTTATGGCATGGCGGACACGTCAGGTCACCTGATGCGCCCGCCCGTCCCCTGCTTCACGCAAAGAGGGTTACTTCCCGTTGGGGTCGCGCAGGATCCAGATGCCGAAGTGATCGTCATCGGCATAGATGTAGCCACGCGAATCCTGGGTGACATCCTCGGTCCAGTTGGTGGGCGCGGCATGCGGGCCACCATGCCCCTTGGGATGAGGATCATCCGGCGGCAGGAACCAGGCATATTCCTCGGGCTGGTAGGGGTCCGAGATATCGAAGGCCCGCAGGCCCGCGTTGAACCAGGTCACATAGAGCGAATTGCCGATCGGGTGCACTGCCGGATTGTGCTGTTCCATCACCGTGTTGTGCGGCCCGAAGCGACCTTCCTTGTAGCAGAAGTTCCTGTAGGGGGCGCCCGCCGGGGGCTTGGGCTTCGGGAACAGGGTCATCAGCCTCGGCTGCGCCGGGTCCTTGTTGTCGATGAAGGCCGCCCAGTTCATCCCGTCCTTGTCACAGCCCCACTTGGAGGCCTCGGAACTGGCAAAGAGGATCTTGCGATCCCATAGCGGCAGCACCGTATGGACGCTCTGGTTGCCGGCATACATGAAGGGCGGCGTCATGGTCAGCTTGCCGATGAACTTCGGATTGGCTGGGTCTGTGATGTCCACGTTCACCACATCCGGGGTAAAGCCGAAGGTCGCCATCTTGCCGTCCGGGCTGACGTTGACCGGGCCGTGGAACCCGGGCGCATGGTCCTTGGGCAGGGTCTCGCCCTTCTTCTGGCCGGGCTGGGCGATCACGCCCACCTGCTTGGGGGCCTTGGGATCGCTGACATCGAGGATCACGACCTCATGGCCGCGGCCCTGATAGCCCTCGGCGAATGTCGACAGGTAGGCGTATTTGCCGCCCGGATAGGAATTGCGGTGCGAGCCGCCGGCTGCCCCCTTCCAGCTCGACAGTTTTTTAGGGTTCTCCGGATCGGAAATGTCCCAGATAAGAATGGCCGGATCGACCTTCGACTCCTTGTCGATGGCCGTGATGAGAAGGTCATCATGCAGCGTCAGCTGGGCCGTGAGGACGCCCTTCTCGCTTGACTCATAGGGCACGAACTTCACATAGCGCGGCGCCTTCGGATCCGTGACGTCGACAATGCTCCAGCCCTGATCGAAGGAATGGCCGGCATAGAGATACCAATGGTCGTTTTTCGCATGCTTGAGGCCGAGCTTGAACGCGCCAGGCTTTCCGTTGAGGCCGGTGAAGCCGACGACTTCGAAGCCCTGCGCCTGCCAGCCGGGCGGGATCGGGTCGGCCCGCGTGGAGACAGACGCCAGCAAGGCTGCCGTTAACGCGAATGCGCCGGCTCCGGTCGACAGAAGATGTGTCCTGAAGCTCATCATGCGTCCCTCCCCATTTTGTTGTTGGGGTTAGGCTAGCACTATGTTGTGAGCAGGCAAACTTGAGGATTGGGTCCCTCGACCGCGCGGCTCCTGCCGCGCATGCGGGCCCGCGGTCCGCAAATGTTCAGGCCAAACAGGCCTTCGCCAGCAACTGAAAGGCCCGCGCCCGATGCGACAGGGCTGTCGATCCATCGGCCGGGATGCCGTGCTTTTCCTCGGACGTCATCTCACCGAAGGTGCGGCTGTGACCATCCGGCAGGAACAGCGGATCATAGCCGAAGCCCGCTGTGCCGCGCGGCAGCACGATCTGGCCATGCACCTCGCCCCGGAAGATCTCCTCATGGCCATCCGGCCAGACCAACGCCAGCACCGAAACGAAAGAGCCCCGGCGCTTCGCATCCGTGGTGCCACCGGCCGCCACGAGCTTGCGCTCGACCTCTGCCATGGCGCCGGCGAAATCCTTCGACTCGCCGGCCCAACGGGCCGAATAGATGCCCGGATCGCCGCCCAGTGCCTCGACGCAGAGGCCTGAGTCATCGGCAAAGGCAGGCAGCTTTGTCGCAATGGCTGCGGCGCGCGCCTTGATCAGCGCGTTTTCCTCGAAGGTCAGGCCCGTCTCTTCCGGCTCGGGGAGGTTGAGCTCCCCGGCCGACACGCAGCCGATGCCATAGGGTGCGAGCAATTCGCGCATTTCGCGCAACTTGCCCGCATTATGGGTGGCAACGACGAGGCGACCTTCGAGACGGCGGCTCACGCAAGCACGGCCTTCTGCAGGGTGATGAGTTCGCCGATCCCCTTGCGAGCGAGCGCCAGAAGGGTATCGAGCTGCTCCTGCGAGAAGACGGCGCCTTCCGCAGTGGCCTGCACCTCGACGATGCCGCCAGCGCCAGTCATGACGAAGTTCGCATCGGTCTCGGCCGTCGAGTCCTCGGCATAGTCGATGTCGAGCACGGGCACGCCCTTGCTGATCCCGCAGGAGATCGCGGCAACATGATCCTTGATCGGGATTTCCTTGATGATCGAGCGCTGACGCATCCAGCGCAGGCAATCATAGAGGGCCACGAAGCCGCCGGTGATGGAGGCGGTGCGGGTGCCGCCATCGGCCTGCAGCACGTCGCAGTCGATGGTGATCTGGCGCTCGCCCATGGCC
>CAISZN010000137.1 GCA_903889985.1 uncultured Hyphomicrobiales bacterium
ATCATCGAGAGAGCTGTCCCTCAGCTCGCAGTACAGGGACATCCTGACGTCAGGTTTGATCCGTTGAAGATGAATTGGCTGGGTAGTCTGTCGTCCTATGAAAACGACGCCTTTATGCTTGCAGTCAACGTCACGAATCCGGTCAAAACGATAGCGGATCTGAAGTCGAGCACGACTCTCATCCGCCTTGGCGCCATGGGGCCCGGCATCACGAATCTCACCTTTGCCATTCTCTCGAAGCAACTGCTGGGCCTCAACGTGGACGTTGCCGGTGGCTATTCTGGTGCGGCACCTATCTTCGCGGCCATGCGTCGGGGAGATGTCGATGGGCAGGTTATCGGATTGGGGTCCCTGAAAGGCAGCCAGAGATCATTATGGGAGAACCGCCAGGTGCGGCCTCTCGTGCAATTCGCTAGGCGTACGCGGTTGCCGGAGTTAGCTGATGTGCCCACCGGGCGTGAGCTCCTGACGAATACAAAAGACCTTGCTCTTCTGGAGTTCGCCGAACAACCTTTCTTTATGGCTCTTCCCTTCGTCGCGCCGCCAGGTGTCCCTGCAGATCGGCTCAAGGTACTTCGCGAGGCGTTCATGGCCATGACAAAGGATGCTGCTTATCGTGCTGCGGCAGAGAAAGCGAGCCTGGAAGTGAGTCCAATTGACAGCGCGGCCATAGAGAAACTCCTGTCCCTCTCCGCCGCGACGCCGAAAGATGTCATCACACATTATAACGAAATTACTGGTTCGTTGCAGAGATAGCTGAGATTGTTCCGTGGTATTCTCGAAGAGGGCCGTTTTTCATCTCTTTGCCAACAAGTTTTCGAGGTAGCTTCTTTCCTTCTGCTTTTTAAGTTGAAATCAGTTTTTCTCGATCACGTTTGGGCGACGGCCGCGCCGTCCAGATCAGCAAGAAGTAATTGAGGCGTCTTTATGGTTTGAGGACGCCCGGAAGGTGCATTCTTAATCAACGAAACGTTGTTGTATTTTTCCAGAAATAGGCCGTCTCAATTGGGTTGCCGGCTGAAGTCAGCCGAGCTGCAAATGACCTTAGTGGCATTGCTGTCTTGCCACCAATCACGAGGGATGAGGAGGTCACTTCAGATTGGGGAGGTCAAGCTGGCGATTGGAGCATTTGGGCTCAGTGCCTTTGCCTATTCGGGGTCTATGAAACGACTTTGAATTTTGCAGATGATACCGTGGACGAAGACGCTCTCAGGATGTCAGACGAGTGTTCTGATTGAATCGTGATAGTCGTGGAGGCGTCTTCAAGCAAAATAATGCATCCTCATTGCAGATTGGGAACTAGTTTTTTGACGGCCTCAATCAATTCAGGAGATGTCTTATAAAGCGCTGCGGTCGACCGTTCCAGATCTTCTGGCCGGCGCCAGGCCATATCGACTTGCAGCTTCTGCGCTTCTGCTACCAACTCTGGGTCGGCAACTGTATCTGCAATAGCCTTGCGCATGGTTGTAACACGAGATGTAGGAACATCAGGAGGAAAAATATACGGGCGGCCAAATTCGGTGCTGGAAAAAACAAAGCGCATGAACTGCTTCTGCTCTTCTGTCCTGGCATAATCGTAAATGGACGGGACGTCTGGTATGTCAGCGATTTGAGCTTCTTCTGCACGAAACAGAACGCGAAGCTTGCCGTCCGTGAAGGACTGAGCGCTATTGCGGAACTGCCCATAGGATGAGCAGACACCTTGAACTTCATCGCGCTCTATGGCGAGGGCGATGTCGGGAGTGCCTTTATAACCTTCGATCAATTTGAATTTCGTGCCCAGGACATGATTAAACACTGTCGGCAGAATGTTGGTCGAGTTTCCAGCCCCATTACTCCCGACGATAAGCTCGGTCTTGAATATATCCTCTATAGTCTTGACAGGAGCCTTTTCGCCGATGACGCAAACTCGCCCGGGAAAAGAGGTTCCGCCGAGCCAGATCAATCGTCTCGGATCCGCCTCGATATTGGTTTGACCCAGAAGGGCCTGGTTGACGAGATTGCGCGTGATCCCGCCAATGACCGTGCCATCGCGAGGTGCTTGGGTATAGATGTAGTTAGCGGCGACTATGCTCGCTGCCTGTGGCATATTCTGTACGATGACGGTGGGATTCCCGGGAATATGTCGTCCGAGAAAACGCGCAAGCAAGCGCGCACCAATGTCATATTCGTTGCCCGCTGCAAACCCGACGATCAGTTTGACCTGCTTGTTCTTGAAGAAATCGTCGTCGGACTGGGCTGATGCCCCCGACATATTGAGTGCAGAGGAAAACAAAACCGCCCCATAAATGTAGCTGGAAATCTTTATTTTCATCAGCTTTCTCCCTATCTGCACATCATAACATCAGCAGGAAAATCTACGCGACCTCCATGACAATATGCGAATCAATCTCTGAGCGTTCGCGCCCAAGCTGCAATGCTTCGGGCAATGAATTCTGGCTGTTCGGCGATAGCTGCATGGCTGGACTGTGGGATTTTGATCACCACCAGCCGCGCTCCGAGAGCCAATTTGTAGTCAACCGCATCCTGCGCATGGGCAAGCGGGTCATGGCTGGGCTGCATGTAAAGGACGGGTGCAGTACCCGCTGCATAGTCTTCCATACGGGACGTCTTGTCGCCTGCCATACGCTGCGCAGCGAGTACGTCAGCGCTCCAGCCTTTCAACCAAGGTTCTGCATCATTACCGGGAGCAAAGAAGGCAAAGCGAAGCGCTTCGAGGCGGACGTCATCCGGGAGGGACGTGTTTGCGCTATTTCGTATAGCCTCTCGCACTTTCGGAGGGCTTGGCGCATGGCCCACGTTAGCGGCAACCAGTACGACTCCTTTCACCAGATCGGGGCGGGTCGTGGCAAGGAGTCGTGAGACACGATTGCCGAATGCATGGCCAATCATGATCACCGGCCCCTTGCAGAGCTCCTCTATGATAGCGGCAATATCATTTGAACAATCGTGCAAAGTTTCGTACGGGGCAGGGCTGGTGGAGCCACCAATGCCACGCGGCTGCGGTCGAAGAACATGAAAGCCCTCAACCTCCAGGAATTTCGCCATTGGTTCGAAATCATCCGCACCACGACCTAGGGAGGGGA
>CAISZN010000138.1 GCA_903889985.1 uncultured Hyphomicrobiales bacterium
ACGGCCGCTCGCAAGTCCTATTGGAAACTCACGATCGGCCGTGGCGGTCAGATTTTCACGACTGTGATGGGGGGCTGAGGCGCCTTCCGACGCCCCAGAACCTCACGCAGCCTTGCGCATCGGGGCAGCAGTCTTTGCCTTGCCCATGCGGCGCTTGAGGGAAGCCCAGAGCTTGCGCATTTCATCAGCAGCCTGACCCGAGGGATTGAGCTCGGAGACGCCGAAGCCATGACGGGCTGCTTCCTGATAATCGACGCGCGAGGAGACCAGCGGGGCGAGCAGGCCGCCCATGGCTTCCAGGGTTTCGACGCCTTCTTCCACGCGCGCGCTCTGCTGGGCAGGCGGGCACTGGTTGAGAAGGAAGGCGAATTCCTTGCGCATGGCCTTGAGCGTCTTGCGGGTCGTCTCGCTGGCCCAAAGGTCGAAGACATTGGGGCGCGCCGGGATGACGCAGAAGTCCGCTGCCTTCATGGCCGCCTCGGTCGAGGGCGATTCAGTACCAGCGGTATCGATGATGCAGAGCGTAATGCCGCTCTTTGCCAGCGCGGTCAGGGCCGCGTTGAGCTTGCCGGAGGAAACGCCCTCAACCGGAATATCACTCTCTCCACGGGTCTTCGACCACTTCACGAGAGACTGCTGCGGGTCCATATCCAGAATGAAAACACGCTCACCGGCTTCCATCGCCGAAACGGCGAGTGAAGAAGCAATGGTGCTTTTCCCGGATCCACCCTTTTGCGTCACGAACGCGATCGTACGCATATCATTTGCCTTTCTTCATGTCGGCTCTGGCTGCAGCATGGCTGCGGAGCTGATGCTGTTGAATAATGCTTGATTCGAGAAGCCCTAAGGCTGTTATCATTTTGACATATGACACCCACGCAACTCCCATGAGCCTAGCCGAAGCCGGCTTGCGCGGAACTTGATGCCATGAGCAATCTCTTCAATGCGGCCGGACTTGATGCCAATACGCCACGCCCGCTGGCAGATCGCTTGCGTCCGCGCACGCTCGACGAGGTTGCGGGACAGGATCATTTGCTCGGAACCGACGGCGCCCTGCAGCGACTCATCACTTCAGGCTCGCTTGGCTCGCTGATTTTCTGGGGACCGCCGGGCACCGGCAAGACAACCGTTGCGCGATTGCTTGCGCACGAAACGAATCTCGCCTTCGTGCAGATCTCGGCGATTTTCACCGGTGTTGCAGAGCTCAAGAAGGTCTTCGAGCAGGCACGAGGGCGTCGCTCAACAGGGCAGGGCACGCTGCTTTTTGTTGATGAGATCCACCGCTTCAACCGCGCACAGCAGGATTCGTTTCTGCCGGTCATGGAAGACGGCACCGTCACGCTGATTGGTGCGACGACGGAGAATCCCTCGTTCGAGCTTAATGCCGCACTCCTGTCGCGGGCGCGCGTGATGACGTTCCGCTCGCTCGACGAGGCGGCCATCGAGAAGCTGCTCGCACGTGCGGAAGCCACAGAGGGAAAGCCGCTGCCGCTCGACGAGAGTGCGCGCGCCAGCCTCATCCGCATGGCTGATGGGGACGGGCGCGCATCGCTCACCCTTGCAGAAGAAATCTGGCGTGCGGCCAAGCCCGGCGAGATCTTCGATGTGGCAGGTCTCTCGGAGATCGTGCAGCGGCGCGCGCCGATCTACGACAAGGGGCAGGAGGGCCACTACAACCTGATCTCCGCACTCCACAAGACGGTGCGAGGCTCTGATCCTGATGCGGCGCTCTATTATCTCGCGCGCATGTTCGATGCGGGTGAGGATCCGCTCTTCATCGCGCGGCGCGTGGTGCGCATGGCGGTGGAGGACATCGGCCTTGCCGATCCGCAGGCGCTCGTCATCGCCAATGCGGCGAAGGAGGCCTATGACTTCCTCGG
>CAISZN010000139.1 GCA_903889985.1 uncultured Hyphomicrobiales bacterium
CATGAGAATCAGGAACGGCAGGAAGAGCCACGGAATCCCCAGCGGGTCCTGACCGAAATTGCTCCCCACATATTCAGCGCCTTTGACAATGGCGGGGCTGAGCACGAGGCCGAAGAGCGATCCCAATGCAACAAAGCCGAGTGCCTGTGCGCGCATGCGGTTGGGATACATATCGGCTGCCGCAATACGCATCTGCTGGGAAGCGTTCATGCCCATGCCGAAGACCAGCAGGCCGAAGGTGAAGATCAGGATGCTGCGGAAATACATGGCCGAGGCCAGGGTCAGCGTGCCGATCAGGGCGATGCACAGGCCAAAATAGACCGCCTGCTTGCGCCCATAGGTATCTGCGATCTTGCCGATGGGGTATGCGATCAGGAAACGACTGAGGCCGATGAGCCCGACCGACCGGCCCGCAAGGGCCGACGATCCGGTCAGGCTGATGACCATCAAAGGCCCGAAGCCATAGGCGAACTGCATTCCTGCACCGGAAAAGGACAGGGACAGGGCGAGCAGGGCTGTATTGCGCTTGATTAGCGCCGGTACGGGCGTTTTCATCCTAGGGTCGGGTCTTTTCGATCGAGTCCATTGTGGGCTTGCTGCACGATCGCAAGGAACCGCGCAAGGAAAAAGGCCCCGCCAAATTGCTGGCGAAGGCCGAATAGGGAGATTTCAAATGTCTGGATTCATTCGTTCTGCCTGGCTTGCGGGCACCCTTGTTCTTGGTTGCCTGACCGCTTTCACCGCCCATGCTGCCGAAAAGGTTGTTCAGGTCGGTGGCGGCCTTGGCCTTCTCGACCAGCCGGGCAAGGCTCGTGGCAGCCTGATCCTGATGCCCGGCGGGGACGGCGACATCGGCCTTGGCGCCGATGGCCAGATTGCACGTCCGGGCAATACGCTGGTGCGCGAACGCAAGCGCTTCGCGGCTGCAGGGTTTGCGACCCTGACCCTTGATGAGGGCACCGACCCGGCGCAGGCGGTCACCCTGATGCGTGGGATTGCCAGGCCCGTGGTGGTGATTGCCATGAGCCGGGCGGCCACGCGCGTCGGCCCGGCGCTGGGGGCCCGTCCGGACGGGCTAATCTTCGTCTCCGCCATGCTGGACGATTTCCGTTACCGCAACAGCCCGGAAAGCCTGCCGCCAACCCTTGTCCTGCATCACCGGGAGGATACCTGCCGGGTGACCCTGCCACCCATCGTCGACGCCTTTCTGGCCTGGGCCGGCAACCGGGCGAAGGTGCAGTGGTTCACCGGAGGCGTGGCGGAGGGGAACCCATGCCTCGCGCGCGGTCATCACGGCTTTACCGGGATCGAATCCCAGATGGTGGCTGCAGCAACTCGGTTTGCGGCGCGGCCACGCTGAGGAAGGCCTTTAGCTCGCCATTCACATCCGCTAAACAGGGGCCAGCCGCGGCCCCGGGAGGCCCGCCAGACCCGAAGCCTTGAACCGCTGGACGGCCCCCGGTCCAGCCCAAGCGAGTGACCATGCCTGTCTATCGTTCCAGAACCACCACCCACGGCCGCAACATGGCCGGCGC
>CAISZN010000140.1 GCA_903889985.1 uncultured Hyphomicrobiales bacterium
AGAATGGGCTTGCCGACAAGGACTATGACCTGATCTTTGCAGGAACCACGCCCGCGCGCTTTGCCCAGCTCATGAGCGGGCAGGTGGGTGCGGCAGTCCTCACAAACCCAAACGACCTGATGGCGCTCGCCGATGGGTCTGTCGATCTTGGCTCTGCACCTGACTATGTCCCGGTTTGGTCGCAGAACAATGCCTTCGTCAACGAAGCATGGGCCAAGACGCACCGGAGTCAGGTGGTAGCCTTTCTGCGTGTTCTGAAGAAATCGGTCGATGCCTTCTACGACCCGGCGCAGAAGGATCGAGTCATCGACATCATGGCGAAATACAGTGGGTCAGACCGTGCGACTTCAGAGAAGATCTATCAGTTCTACATCGACAAGAAGATCATCGCAGCCAAGGGGGCACTGACCGCTGACGGCATCCAGGCTGTGATCGATAGCCTGATCGCCAATGGCGAGGTGAAGGTGCCCTTGAAGGCAGTAGAAATGATAGATGGCAGTTATCTGGCGGAAACCGAGAAGTAGGCCCGGCGGATAAAGACCGCGCGGCTTTGGCCACGCGGTCCTTCTCGCGCGTCCGATTAGCCCGCCGTAGCGGCGACAGCGCGCTTGGCAATCACACTGATCAGGTGCGAGCGATAATCAGCATCCGCATGGATGTCGGAGTTGAGCTGCGAGGCCGGCACGCTCTTGCCATCCAGGGCAGCAGGCGAGAAGTTTGCGGCAAGAGCCGCCTCGAAGTCTTTCGCCCGGAAGACGCCCTTGTTGCCGGCACCCGTCACGGCAACACGCACCTCGCTGCCGCGCTTCACCACGAAGACGCCAACGATGGCATAGCGCGAGGCCGGATTGCGGAACTTCTGATAGTTCGCCTTGTCGGCTATGGGGAATGAGATGCTGGTGATGATCTCCCCATCTTCCAGCGCTGTCTCGAAGAGGCCCGTGAAGAAATCATCGGCCTTGATCGAGCGCTTGCTGGTATGGATCGTTGCGCCAATGGCCAGACAGGCGGAGGGATAGTCCGCGGCGGGATCGTTGTTGGCGACTGAGCCACCGATTGTGCCCTTGTTTCGCACGGCCGGGTCGCCGATCATGCCTGCCATCTCCGCAAGTGCGGGCATGGCCTTCCTGACCTCAGGTGAAGTTGCCACCGTCACATGGCGGGTCATCGCCTTGATGGTGACGACGCCGTCCTTCACCTCGATGCCACGCAGCTCATCGAGCTTCGAAAGGTCGATCAGGTCGGAGGGGCCTGCGAGTCGCTGCTTCATGGTCGGGAGCAAGGTCATGCCGCCCGCCAGGATCTTGCCCTCGGCATGTTGGCTGGCGAGCGAGGTTGCCTCGGAGACGGAAGCGGGCCGATGATAATGAAACGCGTACATCTCGATCTCCTTATTCGGCCGCAGATGACGCCATGGCCTGGGCACCGGCACTGATCGCCTTGACGATGTTGTGGTAGCCCGTGCACCGGCACAGATTGCCTTCGAGCTCTTCGCGGATCGTGTGCTCGTCGAGGTTGGTGCCCTTGCGCTTCACCAACTCGACGGCAGTCATGATCATGCCGGGAGTACAGAAGCCGCACTGAAGGCCATGATTTTCACGGAAAGCTGCTTGCATGGGATGCAGCTCGTCACCCTTGGCCAGTCCCTCGATCGTCGTGATCGTGGCACCTTCGCAGGTCAGGGCCAGGGTTGTGCAGGACTTCACAGCATCGCCGTTGACGTGGACAACGCAGCAACCGCACTGGCTTGTGTCGCAGCCCACATGTGTCCCCGTCAGGCGAAGGTTTTCACGCAAGAACTGGACGAGCAGGGTGCGGGGGTCAATCTCGGCCGTAACGGGCTTTCCATTCACCGTCATGGAAACAGCGGGCATGTGATTTCCTTCTTTGGACCCTGCAACAGAGGGCGATTCTGATGGGCCCCCATCTTGCGGTCAAGTATCACGGAACGATGAGACGATGGTACTCGCCACCGAGATATTCATCGCCCTGGATATTTCAAATCTCGACGAGTGATTTGCCGCGCACACTGAAATGTTGTCAATCATCCGGCGTTGGATCAGCCCTTCAGCCTGGCCGTTTCAGGCGTGCCCATCGTAGCGCCTTTGCGCCGCCTGAACCTCGTCAATGTGGGTTTCGGCCCAGACTCGCAGGGCGTCGACAGTTGCAGCCAGTGTCTCCCCCAATGGCGTGATGCTGTACTCGACGGTGACCGGCACGGTTGCGATTGCTTTCCGCTTCACGAGGCCGTCCCTCTCAAGGCTCTTGAGTGTCTGGGACAGCATCTTCTGGGATACGCCCTCGATGGACCTGCGCAACTGGTTGAAGCGGACAGGACCGCTGGCAAGCAGGCCAAGCACCAAAACCGCCCATTTATCGGCGACCCTGTCCAGCACCAGACGCGTGGGGCAGGTGGAAGCAAAGGCGTTCGGTGCGTTCATGACGGTATCCAGCAGGTGACCAAGTGTGATGCAGGTGCCTTCTTTACGGTAACTGCAATAATTACATCTAGTATATATTGGTAACTATCCAAGGAATCCATTATGAAAGTCGCCCTCATTGGCGCTACCGGCAATGCCGGTTCGCGCATCCTCTCGGAACTCGCGCAGCGGGGTCATGCGGTCACTGCCATTGTTCGCCATCCGGGGGCGGTTCCAGCACTGCCGGGCGTCGTCGCGAAGGCCGGGGACGTGTTTGACGGGAAGGGTCTTGCCGCACTGCTCAAGGGCCACGACGCCGTCATCAGTTCCGTGCATTTTACCGCAAGCGATCCGGGCATTCTGATCGAGGCCGTACGGGCGTCGGGCGTCCCGCGCTATCTTGTCGTTGGTGGGGCCGGCAGCCTTGAGGTTGCTCCGGGCCTAAAGGTGATCGATACGCCTGATTTTCCCAATGAATATCGTGCTGAAGCGACTGCAGGTTGTGTCTTCCTCGATGCTCTGCGCACCCAGACGCAGATCGACTGGACCTTCCTGTCTCCGTCAGCTGTCTTTGTGCCGGGCGAGCGAACCGGTCGGTTCCGCCTTGGTCAGGATCAGCTCCTCTTCAATGATGCGGGCAGCAGCATCTCATTTGAAGACTTCGCCATCGCACTTGTGGACGAGCTGGAAAGGCACTCCCATGGCCGCCAGCGCTTCACGGTTGGCTACTGAGGCTTCCGACGCCACGCAGCTGCAAAATTCATTCGACAGGAGGGCCTGGCGGTCTTCCTGTTCAGCGGACAAGGCTTATCGGGATGGGCTGGATGCAAACTCGGCTGCGGGTAACCCGCGGCGGGTGTCTGGTAGCGCTTTCGCTGGCCCCCTTGCTTTGCTAAGAGCCCAGAAGCGTCCCCGAAAGCAGGTCCGGCCATGTCAGAATCCGAGCAGAGCAAGGCATTCCCCGTTTCCTGGGATCAGTTCCATCGCGATTCTCGTGCGCTTGCCTGGCGGCTTGCGGGGACAGGAACCTATTCAGCCATCGTCTCGATCACCCGTGGTGGCCTTGTGCCAGCGGCGATCGTGGCCCGCGAACTGGGTATCCGCGTCATCGAGACCATCTCGATTGCAAGCTATTCGGATGAGTTCAAGCAGGGTGAGCTGCGCGTCCTGAAGGACATTTCCAAGGAGCTCAGGGCAAAGCCGGGTGAGCGGCTTCTCGTCATCGACGACCTCGTCGACACGGGCAAGACCATGCAGCTCGTCCGCCAGCTGCTGCCCGACGCCCATGTGGCAACAGTCTATGCCAAACCACTTGGGCGTCCGCTCGTGGATACCTTCGTCACCGAAGTCAGTCAGGATACCTGGATCTACTTCCCCTGGGATCTCGAACTCGCCTATGCCAAACCAATCTCGAAGGCTGGTGGCTGAGTTTGTCGGCCTTGTGCCGACTAGTCCCTGGCATCAGGACATCATTGTGGTCACGCCATGCCTGAGCCAAGGGTTGTTTACAGGCCCGCGCCCGGTCAGCTCGTTGGCATCGACGAGGCCATGATCGGTCACGTGGTGCGTGGTTTCTATGCCCGCACCCGTGCCGATGCCTTGCTGGGGCCGATCTTTTCAGCTGTCATTACGGACTGGGAGCCGCACCTTGAGAAGATGTGTGACTTCTGGTCCAGCATGTTGCTGATGACCAAGCGCTATGAAGGGCGCCCGGTTCCAGCACATGTGAAGATCCCGGATCTCGACAAGGATCACTTTGCGCGCTGGCTGGCTCTTTTCGAGATGACGGCGCGCGATATCGCTCCCCCACAGGCAGCGGAACTCTTTATCGACCGGGCAAGTCGGGTTGCCCAGTCTCTGCAGCTTGCCATCGATTTCCAGAATGGGGTGCTGCCACCCCTCAAGGCGCCGATCCGATCTGGCTGAGGCTTAGCCCTTCTTGTCTTCGCCAAGTCCGCGCGAGGCTCCTGACGCGAGATCGGGCCACGCCACTGGGGCGCAGCCGGGTGCTGAAAGCGGGTTCTTCGGGTCGAAATGCTGGGCCACGAAACGCTTGCCGGTGACACCATTGGAGGCGTCTGACGCGAGATAAAGGATGGGGGCTTTCATCAGGTCCGGGGAGACCAACTTGGAACGGTCGGTGACGATGTCGCGCGGGATCATGCCCGTGTCCGCCGCACCACCCGGGATCAGCACATTGGCAGTGACGCCCGTCCCCTTCAGGTCGTCGGCCCAACTTGCGGTGCCGGCTTCCAATCCAGCCTTGGTCTGGCCATAGGGCATGTTGCCGCCACGGATCATGGTCGAGAAACTCGTGGTGATGTTGACGATGCGGCCGAAGCCCCGGGCGATCATGCCGGGGGCTGCCATGTGGGACAAAAGGAACGGCCCGCGAAGATTGACCGCGATCATGGCCCACCAGCGCTCAGGATCTGCCTCCCAGAAGGGCATGGGCCGGGTCACGAAATCATGGCGCATATAGACCGGCCCCAGGCCGGCGCAGTTGACGAGGAGATCCAGCTTGCCGAGGCCCTTTTCGGCCCGATCAATTGCAGTACGGCATTGCTCAGTGTCGCGCACATCCAGGGGCTGGGCATGAATATGGCCACGCAGTCCCGCGCCAAGCGTGACGGTTTCTTCGAGGCCTTTTGCATCGAGATCGGCGGCGATGACAGTGGCGCCCGCCTCTGCCAGCCCCAGGGACATGGCGCGCGCCAGCCCGGTCGCGGCCCCCGTCAGCAGGCAGATGCGCCCGCTCAGATCGATCCCGTTCATCCGATTTCCTCCCATTTGATCCGAAGGATAGGAGCCAGGCTGGCGCTTGTGAAGCGAGAACCTGCAGGACGTGCGCCGACGCAAAGGCAAGCCGTGCCTTGCCGCCCGCTGTCCCATCGGGCACAAGTGGGAAGGCCTGCGACTCATGTTGTGGGCTGGTCGCGGACGTGGCGAAACTGGTAGACGCAAGGGACTTAAAATCCCTCGGGCTTGCCCGTGCGGGTTCGACCCCCGCCGTCCGCACCAACAGCCTGTACTGTATTGGCTTTTTTTGAGCGCCGGTCTTATTTGCAAAATGCGACATGGTTGTGCTTCATATTATTTATGCCGGCTAAGTAATTTATAGCTTAAGCGCATGTATTCCGGCCTTGTTTGTCTGATTTGGAGGCAAATATAAAATAAAATAAAATATAAATTGGCAATTTAGTTTTTTTAATGTCTCTTTCTGGCGCTCTGTCAAATAACTGAGAGGCGGTAAAATGCGCACTGTTCTCGTGCTTTTTTCCCCTGCCTATGGTGGTGCCGCAGTCGACGACACGCGCCTCATCAAACCTAGTCAGCCTCAGACATTGCAGACCATTCTCGAATCCAACGTCCCTGAATGGATTGGCACCTCAGCACGGGTCGATTTCGGCGACTGATTTCGACGCCTCTGCCTTCCGAACATGTATGGGACTGGCCGTCACGCGGTCCAGTTTGACTCTCTGCTCGTTTGATATAGAACATTTCATGAACAAGGCTCCTGGAGTCGCGCCATGGCCAAAGTTTCCGGTGCTTCAGACCTGTCGATGCGGGCCCGGTTCGCAAGCCTCGGCGTTTCCGATGAGGTCCTGGCGCAAATTATCTGGGCTGAGTGGTCCGATAATGCGGTCGATCTCAGCCCTGCGCAGATGTTGCAATGGGCTGCGGGTCTGCTGCCGGATGAGGCCTATCAGTTTGTCGCTGCCCAGCTGACTCCTGCCGTTGCCGAGGCTGACAGCTCAGCCAGGATTGTTCTGCTGCGTCGATATGGGTAGCCTCCTTTAAAACAGGGGAGGGACTTTCATGCGCGCTCTGGGTGCGACGTTGGCGCTGATCGTTGGAATGACCGCAGCGCAGGGGACTGAATTGGTCCTGCTGGCTCCCGGCAATGCGAAGGATGCGATTTCGGACCTGATGCCGAAGGTCGAGGTCGCCACAGGCCACAAAGTCCGGGTTGTCTATGCGTCACCTGTCCTGATGAAGCAGAAGGTCGAGGCGGGGGAACCCTTCGATGTTCTCATCGGCAATGGGCCTTCAGTCAAAAGTTTTCAGCAGGGCGGAGGACTTGCTCAGCCTAAGGTCTTTGCGAAGGTCTATGCCATGATGGCCTATCGCAAAGGTTCACAGAAGCCCGATGTCACGACACTGGACGGATTCCGGCGTACCATCGAATCCGCTCGTTCGATTTCGCATAGCGACTTCAAGCTTGGGGGTGGAAGCGCCGCCTATTATGCCACGCTGACAAAGAGTCTCGGCCTTGACGATCAAGTCGAAGCAAAGGCCGTCATCACGGACAGCGGCCAGGGAGCTGTCCCTGTCAACGACGGACGTGCAGAAATTGGGATCGCACAGTCGAATGAAGTTCGCAGCCTCGCAAATGTCGAGGCAACTCGGTTGTTGCCGGCAGATGACCGAGGTGTGTCAACGTTCGAGATTGCCCTTTCCATGCATACGAAAGAAGCGGTTGCAGCGCAGGCTCTTCTTGATGCGCTGACCTCCGAGACTGCTGGGCAGTCACTGCAACGCTTTGGCTATTTCAGAAATTAGATGCAAGGGTGCGAAAAAGTTGAGAGCTATTTCACTGGCGCTATTTTGTATTCTTAAGTGTGGTTTTGATCCCTTCGGGCGCTGCTACTTCAGCTTTGCACGCAGGGATCTGCAATAATTCTTGACCTAGAGCTGGCTCATATTCTTTGGGATTTCCTCATTTTCGATTTTAAAGAGGCAGTTCACAAGGGTGTGATTGCTCTTTCACTATGTCCTGTGCACGATGTCTTGCTTTCGCCGCGTCATTTATTTCTGCGCTGATGGAAGAAGCCACATGGCGCTGGATATTTGCATTGGCAACCACCACATAGGGTGCATTAGCTGTTTTGCCGGCGATAGGCCGTCGGTTAAATCTTGTCCCGTGTTTAATGGTCAGGCCGTAGCTGGCGTGAAGGTGATCGTCGTTTGAAATGATCGACAAGACTGATCCGCATCAAGGTCATCGGACGCAAGGGCGGCAATATTCCTCTCAGGAAAGGCAGCTATGACCATTTCAGCCGGATCACTTCAAAAGCCCTCGCGCGTCGCTCTTGTCTGGGCTGGGCTTATGCGCCACCTCTGGATGGTGCCAGTCGGCCTGATCGCAGGTGGCCTGATTGTCTATGCACTTCCGCGCGTTTTGCTTGGGCCTAATGTTCCCGTTGAGCGGGTCGCTCACGGGGATCTTGTGAAAACGGTTGTGGCCAGCGGCCATGTGGAAACGCCATTCCGGGTGGAAATCGGTAGCCAGGTCACCGGAACGGTGGCCGACGTGCTTGTGCAGGAAGGGGATACTGTGCGGCAGGGACAGTCCCTGATCGTGCTTGAAGCGGACGAAGCGAAGGGAACTCTCGTTCAGACCCAAGCGGCTTTTGCTCTTGCTCAGGCCAAGTTGCGCCAGCTGAAGGAACTGACCCTTCCGTCCGCACAGGAGAACCTCAAGCAGGCAAAGGCCAATCTTGTGAATGCGCAGGCGTCCTATGATCGCGTCGTCTCCCTTCTCAAAAATGGCTTCCAGACAAAGGCGGCCCTCGACGATGCACAGAAGACGCTTGATGTTGCCCAGACTCAGGTTCGCACTGCGGAGCTTCAGGTTTTTACCAATAGCCCCGGTGGCAGTGACTTCGTGATGGCCCAAACGCAGCTAGATCAGGCACAGGCTAGTCTCGACAGCGAGCAGGCGCGGCTTGCCTATCTTACAATCACCTCACCGCGTGATGGGGTGCTGATCACGCGCAACGTGGAGCGTGGCACCGTGGCGCAGCCAGGCAAGGCGCTGATGGTACTCGCGCCGAGCGGCGATCTTCAGCTTGTTATGCAGATCGATGAAAAGAATATTGCACTCATTGCGCTCGGGCAGACAGCGTTGGTTTCGGCAGACGCCTATCCCGACCGCGTCTTTCCAGCGAGCGTTACCTACATCAATCCGTCGGTCGACATCACCCGCGCCTCAGTGGAGGTGAAGCTCACGGCACCCAACCCGCCTGACTTTATCCGGCAGGACATGACTGTGTCGGTGGATATTCAGGTTGCAAGCAGCAAGAACACGCTCGTGCTGCCATCGCTGGCTGTTCACGACCTCACGACTGAACCCTGGGTCTTGAAGGTGGTGGATGGTCGCGCTCAGAAGGTTTTGGTCAAGGCTGGCCTGCGCGCTGCAGGTAAAGTTGAGATCACAAGCGGCGTCGCGGCAGGTGATCAAATCGTTCCCGTGACTGCACCAGTCGCGGCGGGAGCAAGATTGAGAGCGAAACCCTGATGTTTCGCTGGATGCCCTTTGAGGTCATTGTCGGGCTTCGCTTCCTGCGCGAAGGCCGAATGCAAACCTTGTTCATTTCGGTTGGTATTGCGCTTGGTGTGGCAGTCATCGTCTTCATGTCAGCCATGCTGACCGGGCTGCAGTCAAACTTCATCAGGCGTGTTCTGACGTCGCAGCCTCATATCCAGCTGACGGCTCCAGATGAGGTGGCGCGTCCCCTGCGGGTGGGCCAGATTGAGGCAGCAATCGTGCAGCGCCCGTCGCAGCGCCTGCTTTCCATCGATCAGTGGCCAAAAGTCCGCACGGAAATGAAGACCATTCCCGAGATCACAGCTGTCTCGCCGACTGCTTCGGGTTCGGCACTTGCTGTGCGTGGCGATGCAACCCGCTCGATAACGCTGACTGGCATGGAGCCGGAAGCCTATTATCAGATCGTGCGTATCCCCGATTACATTATTTCAGGCACAGCTTTGGTTGGCTCTGACGACATCGTCATAGGCACGGAACTGGCGAAGGATCTGGGGGTCAGCCTGCGTGACAAGATCAATGTGCAGGCCGGCGTTTTGGGCGCAAGCCGAGTTCTGACTGTTGTCGGCATTTTTGA
>CAISZN010000141.1 GCA_903889985.1 uncultured Hyphomicrobiales bacterium
GGACGGCAAGTTCCTCGGCATGCGCTTTTCCTCGCGCAACAACGTGGGCGCCTACATCTCCATGCTGGGCTTCCTGTCCACCGGCAACATCATCAAGGACACGGCAGGCCCCTATGTGATCCCGGCGATCTTCGCCGAGGCCGTGGCCGTGCTCACCAACACCCTGCCGGTCTCGAACTATCGCGCCCCGGGCGGCGCGCCCAGCGCCTATGTCATCGAGCGCCTCGTCGACATGGCGGCGCAAGAGCTGCAGATGGATCCGGCCGAGATCCGCCGCCGCAACCTGATCCCCGCCTCGGCCATGCCCTACAAGTCGCCAGTGGGCGAGGTCTATGACTGCGGCGATTTCCCGGCGCTGCTGGAAAAGGCCGTCCTCAAGGGCGATTACGCTGGCATTGCAGCCCGCAAGGCGGACTCGGCCAAGCGCGGAATGCTGCGCGGCGTCGGCGTCTCCTGCAGCATCGACCCCTCGGCCGGCCCTTCGCCGGAAGCCGCGGAACTGCGCTTCGATCCGGGCGGCCACCTGACGATCCTCGTGGGCTCCACCGCCGGCGGCCAGAGCCACGAGACCATCTACACCCAGATCGTGAGCGACAAGCTCGGCATCGATTCCGACACGATCCGCGTGATCGAGGGCGACACGGACAAGCTGTCGTGGGGCACGGGCACGGGCGCTGCCCGCACCGCCACCATCGGTGGCACGGTGGTCTTCAAGGCGGTTGAGAAAGTGATCGCCAAGGCCAAGCGCATCGCCGCCCATGCGCTGGAAGCCAATGTAAACGACGTGACCTTCGAGGACGGCCGCTTCAAGGTCGCCGGCACCGACCATGGCATCGACTTCCCCGAGGTCGTGCAGATTGCCTTCAATCCGGCGCGCCTGCCCCCCGACATCGAGATTGGCCTCTATGAAACGGCCACCTGGTCGCCCGATAGCGGCAACATCCCGAACTCCAGCCATATCTGCGAGGTCGAGATTGATCCCGAGACCGGCACCGTGACGGTGGATCGCTACACCGCTGTCCACGACGTCGGCGTGGAACTCAACCCCATGCTGGTGGAAGGTCAGGTCTTCGGGGGCATCGCCCAGGCAGCCGGTCAGGCGCTGATGGAAACCATCGCCTATGACCCGACCAGCGGCCAGATGCTGTCTGGTTCGTTCATGGACTATGCCATGCCGCACGCGGACGTGTTCCCGCACTTCGTCGTCGACCGCAACCCAATCCCCACCAAGACCAATCCCCTTGGTGTGAAGGGCGCGGGCGAGTGCGGCACGGTCGGCGCCCTGCCGGCGGTGATGAATGCGGTCAACGACGCGCTGGCACCGCTGGGCATCAGGAACGTCTCCATGCCCACCACGCCCAACAAGATCTGGGACGCCATCCGGAAGGCGCGGTCGCTGCAGTAAAACTGCTCACTGGACCGCGCGCCTCCCGGCGCGCATCTCCGGTCTGAGGCCACGATGCGGGCGATGACGCCCGCGGTCCAACTACGCCCTTGACTCCCCTTCTGTGATATTTCACGATCACTTCACGGCCTCAAGGAGCACTGCGTGAGCATGATCGTCCTCTCTGCCGACTTCATTCAGTCTGGTGCGACCACGCGCCGGGAGATCACCATCGAGCGGGCGATCGTCGCCGGCTGGACGGGCCGCGACCCCGAGGCAGTTGAAAAGCACATCCGCGAGCTTGAGGACCTGGGCGTCGCCCGCCCGGCCTCCGTGCCGATCTATTATCGCGTCGCCGCCAAGCGCCTGACGACCGCGACCACCATCGAGGTCTCCGGCGGGGACTCCAGCGGCGAGGTCGAATTCGTCCTGCTGCAGGCCTTCGGCCAGCTCTGGGTGGGCGTTGGCTCCGACCATACGGACCGCAAGGTCGAGACCTATAACGTCACCGTCTCCAAGCAGATGTGCGAGAAGCCCGTCGCGCCAACCTTCTGGGCCTTCAGCGACGTGGCGGACCATTGGGACAGCCTGAAACTGCGCTCCTTCATCACCGAGAGCGGCGAGCGCGTCGCCTATCAGGACGGCGGCGTCACCGCGATGCGCGCACCGCTCGATCTCATCAAGGGCTATGAGGGCAGGGACGCGCTGCCGGAGAACTCGCTGATGTTCTGCGGCACCCTTGCGGCGAAGGGCGGCATCCGGCCCGCGCCGCATTTTGCCTTCACGCTGGAAGATCCGGTTCTGAAGCGCAGCATCACCCACGGCTATGACCTGACCTGCCTGCCGGTGCTGGGATGAGCGGGCGCGCCGGGCAGGCCTCCCTCGTCGTGGTCGACGGGATCGAGAGCAAGCCGGCCGCCGCAGAAACGGCGTCATCGCTGCGCGATGCCGCCTATGCGGCCATCAAGCACCGCATCACCACCTGCGCCTTCAAGCCCGGCGAATTTCTCAACGAAGCGGCCATCTCCGCGGCGCTCGGCATCGGCCGCACACCCGTTCATCAAGCCATCGACCGGCTGATGCTCGAAGGTATGCTCGATGTCATGCCGCGCAAGGGCGTCATCGTGCGTCCTGTGAGCCTCGACGAGGTCATGCAGATCATCGAGGTGCGCCTGCTCAACGAATGTCCCGCCGTGCGGCTCGCCACCGAGCGCGCCGATGCGGACGAGCTGGCCCATCTCACCGATATCCTCGCCCGCGCCGAGCAGTGGATGCCAACCCGCAACAGCGAGCAGATGATGCTGCTCGACCGCGAGTTCCACGCCACCATCGCCAGGGCTGCGAAGAATGACGTGCTCGCCGACATCCTCGGCAAGCTGCAGGACCGCTCGCTGCGCTTCTGGTTCCTGTCGCTCACCGCGCCCGGACACCATGCCAGCGTGCAGGACCAGCACACAGCCATCGTCGAGGCCATGAAGGACCGCGACGCAGACCGCGCCGATGCGGCAATGCGCGCACATATCGAGGCTTTCAGGAGCAATGTGGCGCGCTACATCTGAGCGAGTCCAAAAAATGAGGTGGAGTCATGCAAGAGGATCGCAGGGTCCTGATCGCGGGCGGTGGTCCGGTGGGCCTGTTCTGCGCGCTGCTGCTGGGGCGCCAGGGCATTCCCGTGCGCGTCTTCGATGCCAACCCGGACCTGCAGGACGATCCGCGCGCCGCGACCACCCATCCCGCAACCCTTGAGGTGCTCGATGAGGCAGGCCTCGTGGACGATCTGATCGCCGCAGGCCTCGTGGCGCCGATCTTCCAGTTCTGGGACCGGCCGACCAACACCAAGGTTGCCGAATTCGACCATGCAATCCTGAAGGACGACACGAAGTTCCCCTTCGTCGTCCAGACCGAGCAGTTCAAGACCTCGCGCATCATCATGAAGCGGCTGCTCGCGCTGCCCAATGTGGAAGTGCTGTTCAACCACGCCGTGACCCATGTGACGCAGGATGCGGGATCGGTCACCGTGACGGTGGAAAGCCATGGGAAAACTTCAACGCACAAGGGCGCCTATCTGATCGGCGCGGATGGCGGACGCAGCACCGTGCGCAAGCAGTGCGAGATCGCCTTTGAGGGCTTCACCTGGGAAGAGCGCTTCCTCGTCCTGACCACGCCCTTCGATTTCGCCGCCAACCGTGGCTTCTGCTATCGCACCTACATCGCCGACCCCGCCGAATGGTGCAATTGCTTCAAGGTTGCGGCCGATGGCCCGCCCGGCCTGTGGCGCACCGTGTTCCCCACCGACACCTCGCTGAGCGAAGAGCAGGTGATGAGCGACGAGGCCGTACAGACGCGGCTGCAGACCTTCTTCCCGCTCGATCGACCCTATGAGATCGTCCATCGCAATCTCTACACGACCCACCAGCGGGTCGCGGCGACCTTCCGCAAGGGCCGCGTGCTGCTGGCAGGCGATTCCGCCCATGTGAACAATTCCATCGGCGGCATGGGCCTCAACGGCGGCCTTCAGGATGCGGCCAATGTGAGCGAGAAACTGAGCAAGGTGATCCTTGGCGGTGGCGGCGATGATCTGCTCGAGCTCTATTCACTCCAGCGCCGAACGGTCAGCATCGAATTCGTGCAGGCCCAGAGCATCGCCAACAAGAAGCGCCTTGAAGCCCGCGATGCGGAGACCCGGCAGAAGAACTTTGCGGAACTCTCCGAGACCGCCGCTGATCCTGCAAAGGCGCGCGAATTCCTGCTGAAGGCGAGCATGATCTCGATGCAGCGCCGCGCAGCCTCGATCACCGGCCCGGACTCAATCTGACAAGAAGAAACACGTGGAGGACAGGCGAAGATGACGGAACCCAATCTGAAAGGCCTCGTGGCGGATCCGTCCTCCGACAGCCTGAAACCCTACCAGCCGCGGCCCGATGACCTGAAGCGCGCCTATCCCGACCTGCACGACCATGTCATCGCGCTGGCCAAGGCGGGCCTGCTCTATGTGATCGACGAACCGATCAACAAGGACACGGAGATGCATCCGCTGGTGCGCTGGCAGTACCGTGGCGGCATTCCCGAGAAGGATCGCAAGGCCTTCCTCTTCACCCACCCCACCGACAGCAAGGGCCGCAAGTACGACATGGCCGTGCTGGTGGCAGGGCTTGCGGCAACGCCGGATGTCTATCGCGTCGGCTTCGGCAAGCCGCTCGACAAGATCGGCAAGATCTGGCTCGACGCCATGGCCTCGCCAGTCGAACCCCATGTGGTTGAAAAGGCGCCCTGCCACGACGTCGTGCGCATCGGCGATGAGCTCGATGCGCCCGGAGCCGCACTCGATGGCATCCCCGTGCCGATCTCGACGCCTGGCTTCGACAATGCGCCATATCTCTCGGCCGGGCATTACATCACCAAGGATCCCGATACCGGCCTGCAGAACATGGGCAATTATCGCGGCCAGCTGAAGGCGCCGCGTCGGCTTGGGATGAATCCTTCCGTCGAATTGCGCGCGGGCATCTATACCCACTGGCTGAAGTACAAGGCCCGTGGCGAGAAGATGCCCTGCGCCGTCGTGCTCGGCTGCCCACCGGCCATCTCCTACACCGCCGTGCAGAAGATGGCGGAGCATCTGGAAGAACTGTCGGTTGCAGGCGGCCTCGCGGGCGGGCCCATCAATCTGGTGAAGGCCAAGACCGTCGACCTGCTCGTGCCCGCTGAGGCCGAGATCGTGATCGAGGGCTTCATCGACACGGAATTTCTGGAGCCGGAAGCACCCTTCGGTGAATCCCACGGCTATGTGAACCTCGCCGAATACAATGCCTATATGGACGTGACCGCGATCACCCATCGCCGTCGCCCCATTGCGACCTCCTTCATCAGCCAGGTGACGCCCAGCGAATCCTCGGTGATCCGCAAGGTCGCCATGGAGCCGGTGTTTCTCAACCACCTGCGCGTCAATCTCGGCATCAAGGGCGTCAAGCGCGTCGCCATGCACGAGCCTCTGACGAGCCTCTATGCGGTGATCGCCATCCAGTTCGAGCGCAATGTGCCGCGCACGGAAGTCTGGCGCGCGCTCTATGGCGCCTCCACCCTGCATCGCTTCGCGGGCAAGTGGATCGTGGCGGTGGATGAGGACATCGATCCGGAAAATGCGGATGCCCTGTTCTGGGCCATGTCCTATCGCTGCCAGCCCCAGCACGACATGCGCATGCTCGACTACAAGGATGCGGGCCATGGGCCCAAGGGCCCACGCGACGATGGCGAGAGCGCATCGGTTCTCATCAACGCCCTGCTCAAGGGCGACTCCGCCCCGGTCGCCCTGCCGCGCAAGGAATTCATGGAGAATGCCCGCGCCATCTGGGAGCGCATCGGGCTGCCGCGCCTTGAGCCGCAATCGCCCTGGCATGGCTATACGCTTGGCCTCTGGCCGGCCGAACTCGCCCGTCAGGCCGAGATGGCGACGAAGAGCGAATATTTCGACTTCAGCGAAGACCTCGTGCGCGGACGTCGCTCGGACGTTGCCATGAACGACCCGGTCGAACGACCGGGCGAGACCAAAGGCTATCCCTCGAACTCGTGACGCCGGAGTATCCCATGCCGATCAAGAGAGTTCTCGCAACAAGCCTGACCATAACTGCTCTCGCGGTCCTGGCGGGACCTGCGCTGGCCCAGTCACCAAAGGTCTGGCGTCATGGCATGGTGGAAGCCAAAAGCGATGCGGGCATCGTCATGATGCCCGGCCAGGGAGGCTTTGCAGAAAAGCGCGGCCTCAAGATCGAGTATCTGCAGTTCAAGGGCGACGCGCTGGCGCTGAAGGCGCTGATCGCAGGCGAACTCGACAGCTACGAGGGGAGCCCCGGCGGCCCCATGATCGCAGCCTCGCGCAGTGCGGATGTGAAGATCGTTGGCTGCTACTGGCCGGGCCTCACCTACGGCATCTTTGTCGGCAAGGATGTCACCAAGGTCGAGGACCTGAAAGGCAAGACCTTCGCGATCTCTGCGCCCGGCTCCCTGCCCGATCTCTTCGCGCGTACGGTGCTTGAGACCTACAAGATTCCGATCTCTGACGTGCAGTTTGCCGCCATGGGCAGTGATGCGGATCGCTTCCGCGCGGTCTCTGCCGGTATCGTGCAGGCTGCAGCAGCCTCAACTGAGTTCACGCCACTGGTGGAGAAGCAGGGCATCCGCATGCTGCTGCACGCTCATGATGTGGCCCCCAACTACATACGCTTCTGCACCTACATGAGCAGCAAGACGATCAAGGAGCATGGTGGAGAGGCCACCGGATTCATCGCTGCGCAGATGGAGGGCTTCCAATACGCCCTCAGCCATCGCGACGAGACCATCAAGCTCGCCAAGCAGGTGACCGACGCCAAGCCCGAGGATGAAAAGGCGGCCTATGTCTTCGACGAGGTCACTAAATATTCCGCCGTCGATCCGCTCATGCCCATTCCGCGCGAAAAGCTCGCCTGGATGAAGGACCTGCTGACGCGTACGGAAAATCTCACGGCGCCCCTCGACATCGAGAAGATGATCGATGGCTCGGTGCGGGAAAAGGCACTGGCCGCCATCGGCGCGAAATAACTCCACCCGGCGGGACCTCGTATTCCGCCATCATGAACGAAGGACATTGCGATGCCCGTCAACAAGGCTCACGACGAATTCTACACCCTCGATCTCAAGAGTGGCTGGGAAGTGCCAGCCGGCTATCCGGCCGGAATCCAGCAGAAGATCATCTCCGGTGGTCTCGATGAAGCCAACAAGCGCGGCAGCCGCACGCGCCTGCTGCGCTTCGATCCGGGCGTCTATACGACCCAGCCCTTTGTGCATGACTATTGGGAAGAGGTCTTCCTCGTGACCGGCGATCTCACCGTCGGGAATGACGAGCAGGGCAAGGGCGGCGAGGGCTTCCCGCCCTTCACCTATGCCTGCCGCCCGCCGGGCGCCTATCACGGCCCCTTCCGCTCGGATGGCGGCTGCATCCTGCTTGAGATGCACTATTACGATCCGGTCTGAGAC
>CAISZN010000142.1 GCA_903889985.1 uncultured Hyphomicrobiales bacterium
CGCTGTGACAGCACCACCTGAAAGATATCGCCGGCGCGGATGTATTCCTTCGCCTGCTCGACCATTTCCAGATATCGCGCTTCCGGCGTGTTGGATGCCGGTGGGGCTGCCAGCAGATGCGGATCAGCCGCAGGCGGCGCGTGCTCCAGCGGGTCGTCGAGGACATCTACGATCATTTCCAGACGCGCCTGGGCCTCTTCCCACGCAGCCCGGGCCGAAACCCCGGAGCGCGGACGCACAGGGGTGACGACGCTGAGTTCGTCCTTCACGGAATCGAAGACAACCATCAGGGTCGGGCGCAGCATGACCGCATCCGGAACCCCGATGGGGTCAGGTTTGGCAGCAGGCAACCGCTCCATCTGGCGGACCATCTCGTAGCCAAGATAGCCGAAGACGCCAGCCGCCATGGGGGGGAGCAGGCCATCGGACGGGATCTGGCTTTCCGAGATAAGCTTGCGCAGCGAAATCAGCGGAAGATCCGGGCAGGGCTCGAATGTCTCGAGAGACTGCCGGGCCTGCCGGTTGATCTCGGCCTTGTCGCCCTGCGCACGCCAGATGATGTCCGGGTCTAGGCCGATCATCGAATAGCGCCCGCGCGCGGCTCCACCCTCGACCGATTCGAGCAGGAAGACATTGCCCTCACGACCCTTGGAGAGCTTGAGGAAGGCCGAAACCGGCGTTTCGAGATCCGCGATCAGGCGCGTCGAGATGAGGCTTGGCATGCCCTGCTCATAGGACGCCCAGAAAGAGCCAAAGTCCTGTTCGATCAGCATGTCAGTTGGCGCCCGGATCGGCGCCGGTGGCCGCCTGCAGCGCCGCCTGATTGATGGTCACGCCAATGTCAGCCTGAAGCTTGTTGAGATACTGCGACAGGACGTCATCGCTGATGGCTGTCTTCAACTGCGTCTCGATGCCCTTTGTGACATCAGATTCAGCATCGAGGACCGGCACAGCGCTATCGAGCACCTTGAAGAGAATGCGCGACTGGCCTTCGCCTGCAGCAGACCCTGCCTCGCCCACGGACACCGAGAAGACGCGAGCAACGGCGGCCTGTGTCAGGCCCTCGGCGCCGCTGCGCTTCACATCATTGATGTTCTTGACTTCGAGGCCGCCCTCGCCCTTGGCGACGTCTTCAAGGCTCTCCGAAGCCAGACGCTTGGCAAGCGCAGTCGCCTTGTCTGTCAGCCGGCGGGCGATTTCGTCGTCCTTCCAGGCGGCGAGAACCTCCGTCTTCACCTCGTCGAGCTTGCGGTCGCGCGCCTTTTCGACGCCAGCCACCTCGAACCAGACAAATCCGCCGTCGCGAGCATTCAGGGTCTCATTGTCGACGCCGATGTCGGATGCGAAAATCGCGCGCAACAGCGCGTCCTTCTCTGGCAGATCAGCAACAGGCTGCCCGGATTTATCGAGCCCTGTCAGGTCCACGGCTTCGATGGTCCGCACGGAAAGAGCAGCAACCTTGGCTGCATCTTCCAGTGCCTTGCCCGAAGCCCGCTCGTCCTCAATCTTGTCACGCAGGTCCTGCACCTTGCGCCTCGCGCGGTCGGTTGCGATCTCCAGCTTCAGGGCGGCAGAGACGTCCTCGAAGGGTTTCACGGTCTCCGCATTGACCTTGATCGCATGCACTAGGACATATCCGAACTGGCCCTTCACAGGAGCGCTGACTGCGCCCTCGCTCAGGGCAAAGGCTGCATCCCCAATGGCAGGATCAAAAAGCTGGGACCGGGACACCGAGCCCAGATCGACCACATTCAGGTTCTGCTCCTTGGCAACATCTGCAAGGCTCTTGCCGCCCTTGACGACCTCGCTGGCTGCCTGTGCCGCCTTTTCGTCGGCGAAGACAACCTGTTCGAGCGCTCTGGTTTCGGCCGCCCCATAGCGGTCACCCTTGACACGATCATAGGTCTGCCGCGCATCCGCGTCGGTCACGGAAGCGGGGTCGGCAATCGATGCCGGGGACAGGCCCAGGACAATGGCCTTGCGATATTCAGGCGCCCTGAAGCTTTGGGCACGCGCAGCAAAGTACTGCTGCAATACCTCAGGGGCAGGGTCCGCGATCTCGCCCGCAGCCGAGGCCGGCAGGACAACAAAATCGACGCTGCGCGCTTCGTCACGATATTTGTGGATCGCGTCGAGCATGGCGACCGGCACCGTCATATTGGCGGTCAGGGCGTCGATGATCTCCTGACGGAGATAGACGCGACGCTGCTCTCGCACGAAAGTCTGCTCGGTATAGCCATTGTCGCGCAGCAGTTCCTGGAACTTGGTCGAATCGAATTTGCCCGTCGGACCCGCAAAGGTCTGATCCGTCAGGATGGCCTTGGCGATGTCGGCGTCCGACATGGCAAGGCCAAGCGCCTTCACGCGATAGTCGAGGGCCGCCTCCGAAATGATCCGGCTGAGCACCTGCCGGTCGAGGCCCATGGCGCGGGCCTGATCATTGGTGATGGCGCGGCGATACTGGCGCTGAATCTGCTGAAGCATGGTCTGGTACTGGTTTCGGAAGGTTTCGACAGGAACTTCCGTGTCGCCGACCTGTGCCAGTTTTCCGATTCCGAACCCGCGGAAAATATCTCCCACGCCCCAGATTGCGAAGCTGAGGATGATGAAACCCATCACCACGGCCATGACGATCCGTCCGAGCCATCCTTGGGAAGCCTTGCGCATGCCGTCGAGCATGACAACCTTTCTACGGTTCCGGGCACAAATCGCCCCTTCAAATCGGCGCGGACTATAGGGAGAGCCTCGCCCGGAGGCAACGCAGGACCAAGGTCGGCTTTGCAGGAGGGTGCGGTGGTGCTAACTCGCCAGGGACAAAAGAAGGAATGATCATGACCGACAGCCCCCGTCCCCTCGTTGCTGGCAACTGGAAGATGAACGGCCTGAAGGCCGCCCTGGCGGAACTCGAGGGCATGGCTGCCGGCTATACCCCGGGCCTCAAGGCGAAGGTCGATTTTCTGATTTGCCCCCCGGCAACCCTGATTGGATCCGCAGTTGCCAAGGTGGCCGGGGCCTTCCCGATCGGTGCGCAGGACTGCCACGCAAAGGCCTCAGGTGCCCATACCGGTGATATTTCCGCCGAAATGGTGGCTGACGCCGGTGGCAGCTTCATCATTGTCGGCCATTCCGAACGCCGCTCAGACCATCATGAGAGCGATGCTGAGGTCTGCGCCAAAGCGCTGGCCGCCTGGCGGGCTGGCCTCGTCGCCATCGTCTGCGTCGGCGAGACTGAGGGCGAGCGTCGGGGCGGGCAGACCC
>CAISZN010000143.1 GCA_903889985.1 uncultured Hyphomicrobiales bacterium
AGCGTCAGCACGCCATCATCGACGAAGCGATGATCGACGAGGAACATGTTGAGGGAGGCGAGCGCGCGCACCAGGCGCGTCAGCCGCTGGCCTGTCAGCGCATCGTCGCGATGGCCCTGTTCTGCGGCCTGCAGCAGGTCGACGATGGACATCATCACGCCGAGTTCACCGATCCGCTGCAGCACACGCACCCGCGCACGCGTTTCAAGATCCCGCGGACGCAGCGATGGGGTCGGATAGAGATCGTCGAGATAGTCGAGGATCGCAGCGGACTCGGGCAGGACGAAGCCGTCGTCGCGCACCAGGCAGGGAATCGTGCCCATGGGATTGATGCGGTGATAGGTCGCCGATTTCAGTCCGTCGGGCGGCGGCAGGATCGGAATGTCGAGCCCCTTGGCATAGATCGCCACGCGCACGGGCGCGGAAAAGGGCGAGCTATGCTCCGAATAGAGGGTGAAGCGGGACGGCGAGGGCACGGGGCCCGGGTCGATCGACATGAAGCTTTCCTGCGACCCCTGAAGCGGGCCTGATGAGCAAGTAGGCGATCACCGGGCAAATTTCCATCGCATGTGCACAATTCTCGATTTTTGAGAATTATTGACCTCCGCCTGGAAAGCCTGTAGAACAAGGCATCCTGCAGGAATTCCGCCATGGAACAGTTCGACGTCGTCATTCTTGGTGCCGGGCCCACGGGCCTCACGCTGGCCAATCTGCTTGGGGACATGGGCATCCGCACCTGCCTCATCGAGCGCAACCCGACCACTGTCCAGGCCCCGCGCGCCGTGTCCATCGACGACGAGGCCCTGCGCACCATGCAGGCAGCGGGCGTCATCGGGCCCGTCCTCAAGGACGTGGCCATGGACTATGGCTCCCACTACCTGTCGACCACGGGCGTCTGCTTCGCCAAGGTGGAGCCGCGCGAGCGCGAATATGGCTGGCCGCGCCGTAGCGCCTTCCACCAGCCGAAGTTCGAGGCGACCCTGCGCGAGGAGCTGGCGCGCTTCCCGCACGTGGAGACGCGCTTTGGCACCGAATGCGAAAACTTCGTGGAAGAGGCCGATGGCGTCACGCTGACGCTCAAGGGACCGGATGGCTCAAGCCAGCAGATGCGCGCGCTTTATCTCGCGGGCTGCGACGGGGCGCGTTCGGAAACCCGCAAGGCCATTGGCGCCGAGCTGAGCGGCACCACCTATCGCGAGCGCTGGCTCATCGTCGATCTGGAAGACACCAAGGAACGCATGCGCCAGACGCGCGTGGTCTGCGACCCGGAGCGCCCGCACATCGTGCTGCCGGGCCCCTATGGCTCGCGCCGCTATGAATTCATGGTGCATGAGCATGAGAACGAGGACGCGGTGAGCGATCCCGATTTCGTGCGCCGCCTGCTGTCGGTCTGCGGCCCGGATGCGGATTCTCCTGTCATCCGCCGGCAGGTCTATACCTTCCATGCGCGCATGGTGGACAAGTGGAGCACCAAGCGCGTCTTCCTCGCGGGCGATGCGGCCCACCTCACCCCGCCCTTCGCCGGGCAGGGCATGAACAGCGGCGTGCGCGATGCGCATAACCTGTCGTGGAAACTCGCGGCTGCCGTGCGCGGCACGCTGGGGCCGGGGATCTTTGCGAGCTACCAGAAGGAGCGCGCGCCCCATGCCTGGTCATTGATCGAACTTGCGATCAACCTTGGCCGCGTGATGATGCCGACCTCGAAGCTGCAGGCCTCGCTGGTGCAGACCGCCTTCCGCGTGGCGAGCCTCATACCCTCCGTGCAGAACTACTTCGCCCAGATGAAGTACAAGCCGAAGCCCTTCTTCAAGGAGGGCTTCCTCGTGGCGGGCTACGAGGCCGACATCACCGGCCGCATGCTGCCGCAGCCCAATCTCGAAAAGCTCGACCGC
>CAISZN010000144.1 GCA_903889985.1 uncultured Hyphomicrobiales bacterium
GCAGCCATCAGGCGGATCATGGCCTTCTTCTCGGGCGTATCTGCAAGGTCGAGCGCCATGGGCACGCCGGGCGCGAGGGGATGAGGCGTGAGGGCGAGCTGGACGAGGAAATTGATCTTCTTTTCCTTCAGCCATTCGGGCTTCGAGGCCTTCAGACTCGCAAAGCCGAATCCGCAGCGCCCATCGACTTCACCCCGCTCCACGGCAAGCGCTGTTTCCTGCGTGCCGAGATAGCCCGTAATGACCTTGAATTTGGTGCCAAGAACTTCATTGAGCACGATTGGATCGATGTCCGTCTGGGAGCCCGCCCCGGTGCCTGCCACGGTCACCACCTGCTGGCGCGCCTGTTCGAGGGTTTTCACCGGGGACTGGTGCCAGGTGGTGCAGAACGAGGACCCATCCCGGTCAAGTGCCCCGACGGCGACGAAATCAGCGATGCCATAGGGTGGCTTGCGCGGCCCGATCATCGGATCGAGGATCGGGCCCGAGGCAAAGGCCCCGATCGCGGTTCCGTCCTTCGGGGCGCTGGCGTTCAGATAATCAAGCACCCGCACGCCCCCTGCTCCCGGCATGTTCTGCGCAATGACCTGCGGATTGCCGGGCAGATATTTGCCCAGGAAGCGCGCGACGATTCGCGCCCCGACGTCGATACCACCTCCCGCCGTCCCGGCGATATTGATAGTGACCGTCTTCCCCTTGAAGAAGCCCTCGCTCTGCGCCAGCGCAGGACCGGTCGCAAGCACCCCCGCGACCACAAGCATGGAGATCCGCATCGGCATGTCCTCCCCTGCCGGGTCATGCGCCCGGCTTGGAGTGAAGACTGACAGGTTTCGGAAGCGAGAAAAGAGGGAAAAGGGAACCCAGGCGCTCACTCCTGGACCGCAGGCCTCTGCCCCGCATGACGTCTTGCGATGGAGGGAGCGCCCGGAAGGCGCGCGGTCCAGCGCCCCCTACAGCTTGAACCGCTCCTTCAGGAAGGCCCGCACGGCGGCACGCGAGGCTAGAGACGCCTCAGGCTGGTAACCCACATGCGGCCCCAGCTCGACGCAGGGATCCTTGTAGGTGAAGGGCACGCCCTGCGCGTTGACGATCTGTCCGAGCGGTTCCTCGCGCAGCTGGCACTTGCGGACGGTCTGGCTCGACGCCGAAACCGGAGCCGGATTGCCTCCCGTGGGATTATCGAAACTATGCGAAGCACCGGGATAAAGTGTTTGCGTCACATCAACGCCTGCAGCCTTGAGCCGCTGCATGAAAGCCGTGCATTGCGGAGCGGGATTATAGTCGTCCACATCCCCATGGAACATGCGCACGGGCACAGGCCTGATCTTCGTGTCGTCCACGAAGGTCGTCATGCAATCGGGATAGAAGGGCAGATAGGCGGCAAACTCCGCTCCCGACTTGTTCCACATGTCATGGAAGCGCTGCAGGCTTGCGTAAAGCGTCGCCTGTCCACCCCGTGAAAAGCCAATCAAGGCAATGCGGTTGGGATCGACGCGCGGATGCTTCGCAAGGATCGCCAGCGCCTGATAGGCATCGAGGATGGCCTGCAGTCGCCCCAGCCGCGACTGGTCTGCGCTGACCGAGGTCAGTCCACGGCCAGTGAAATAATCAAGCAGGAAGGTCGAGACCCCAATCTCTGCAAAGTCGCGAGCCCACATGTCGGCTGCGCTCGAGAGTCCGCCAGAGCCATGAAGCAGGATCACCGCCGGCAGCCGGCCATCGCCCTGGGCAATCCGCAGTTCACCCGCCAGCGTGGTCGGCTGACCGGCCGTACGGTCGCCCTTCAGGAAGGCTGCATCGGGCAGCGTAAGGGTCGGCACCGGATGCAATTCGATTCGCGATGGCACGGAGGGCACCGGCATGGGTGAAAGCGCCTGCTGGGCCAGGGCACCCTGTGCGGCCAGAACCGTCAGAAGACTGAGCGCAACCCGCCTGAGAGCCATGGTTTCCTCCCTACCCATTTTGGTTTGAAATTTTGGCGTCGTACTTTGCGAGGAAACTCACCTTACCAATTGGTCTCGAGGCCACAAGAGCTTGCTTTTCGAGATCAAGAAACGCAAAGCTAACCTGTAAACTCACTGCATAACAGCATTCTCCTCCCGCAAATTGATAGGTGAACCATGTCGCGTCCCTTCAAACAGTCGCGTCTGGCCGCAGGCCTCGCAACTGGCCTGATTCTGGCTCTTGCCCAGATCCCCGCCACGACTTTCCTGTCTCAGGCAGCGCTGGCACAGGCCAACAACATCAAGATCGACAGCCTGAAGGTTGGCGATACCGGAAAGGAAGTCGAGTTCAAGGGCATCGAGGTCGTCGGTTCGACCCTGACCCAGGATGAATTCACCAAGCTCTTCAACAAGGACACGCCCAAGGCTGACGCGCTCGCCCTGCTGGCAAAGCTCAAGGCAACCAGCGCCGGGATCGCCGAGATTGCTCCGAAAGATCCCGAGGCTGGCGGCCTCGTCATCCGCGGCCTCAAGGCCGAAGGGATCGCCGACGGCAAGATCGCCCGCCTTTCGCTGGGCGGCTTCGATGGCAAGCCGCTCGTAGAGGGCCAGGCAGCTACCGTGAAGGGTGGTGCCCTCACGGCCGATGACATCGACCTGTCGACCCTGCTGAAGGCGGCTCAGACCGGTTCCGTCGACGACATTGCCCCCAAGGTCGCCCGCATGACCTGGAACGGGTTCGAGGTCTCCTTCCCTGACAAGGATACCCCGGCCACGGCCCCGGGCGGTAATATCTTCAAGGTTAGCCTTGGCGCCTTCGATGGACAGGCGACTTATCAGGGCACGATCCCTCTGCAGAGCAAAGGCGGCCTGCGGAACCTCGTTCTCGAGCCGCCAAAGGCCTCCGCTTTTGGCCAGACACTGGCCGGTGCGGGCTTGGACAAGCTCGATATCAGCCTGTCCTTCAGCGGCAATTATGACCCGGCGAAGAAGAGCTATGCGCTCGACGACTTCACCGTCACTGGGGTGAATGTTGGCTCGGTCGGCCTGCGGGCCGAGTTAGCTGATGTCAATCCCGACAGCCTGAAGGGTACGCCCGAGCAGAAGCTCACAGCCTTGATGGGAACCTCTATTGCTGCCATCGAGCTGCGCATCGCCAATGGCGGCGGCTTTGAGAAGATCCTCGACTTCGCTGCCAAGCAACAGGGTACGACGCCTGACGCACTGCGTGCTCAGGCCTCAGGCATGGCAGAGCAGATGATCCCCATGTTCCTCGCCGGCAATCCGGGCAGCGCCCAGGTGGCAAGCGCGGTGAAGACGTTCCTCGCTTCGGGCAAGAGCATCACGCTCTCGGTCAAGGGCAAGGCAGGACCGCTGAAGATTGCTGAGCTGGCCTCCGCCGGCGACCCGATGGCGCTGCTGCAGAAGGTGACGCTGGGCGCGGCCGCTGAAGGCGGTGCAGCGGCCCCGGCGGCTGCGGCTCCCGCTCCCCAGCAGCAGGCCCAGGCCGCCCCCCAGGCAGCCCAGGCCGGCCGCAAGCTGATCGGCATCGACGCCTGGAACGCCATCGTCGGCAACTCCATCACCGGCAAGAACGATGACGGTGACGACCTGACCGAGTTCTACACCAAGGACGGCAAGCTGCGGCAGCTCGCTGATGACGACGTCACCGAAGGTACCTGGACCCTCAAGGGCCAGCAGGTTTGCCTGACCTATGGCGACGACGACGACGACGATGCAGAATGCTACCGTATCGAGGTGCAGGGCGACATCGCGACCTACATCGGCAGCGACGGCAAGGGCAAGCGCTACACGATCGTCAAGGGCAACCCGAAGAAGCTCTGAGCCCCGATTAATCCACACAGAAAAGGGCCGGCCTCGTGCTGGCCCTTTTTCGTTTCGAAAGCGCCAAAATGGCGGGGAAACCCAGAAGGAATGCCCTAAATTGCGGGCAAGAGCGGAATTTCCACAGCAAAGCGGTCGCCCGACAGAAATGCGGGAGGCCCTGTGGCACACACTGTGCTTAAAGATCCGGCGGCTGGAGTTAACAAAAGGCGGATTGTCACGGATCCGTCATTCAGTGAAATGGCTTTTCATTGAAGTTGTAAGGCGAAGGCCGCGTCGCTATAAGGGCGACGCTATTGGTCAGGGGAGTCGTTACAGCATGGCCACGGCCGAAACGATCGACGAGGGCTACAAGCCGTCTGAGAGCGAAGCCTTCATGAATGAGCGGCAGCGGGATTATTTCCGCCGCAAGCTTCTGAAGTGGAAAGAAGAAATCCTGCGGGAGAGCCGTGAAACACTGGCTGCCCTGCAGACCGAGAACGAGAACCATCCCGATATCGCGGATCGTGCCTCGTCGGAGACCGACCGGGCGATCGAGCTGCGCGCCCGCGACCGTCAGCGCAAGCTGATTTCAAAGATCGACTCTGCCCTCGCCCGGATCGAGGACGGAACCTACGGCTACTGCGAGGAGACTGGCGAGCCCATCGCCATCAAGCGCCTCGACGC
>CAISZN010000145.1 GCA_903889985.1 uncultured Hyphomicrobiales bacterium
AAGATGCAGGGCGTCGTCTTCCCGCAGTGGGCCATCGGCTTCGACAAGCCCTTCGAGGAAAAGATCGCCATCGAATACAAGGACGATCTCGTCGTGAAGGTGCATGGCAAGTCACTGGAGGCGGAGATCCTGCGCGACATGCTGGTGGGCGTGGACGCCCATCTCCATGAGCTGGGTTGCGGCTTCAATCCGAAATATCCCCGCTACAAGGCCTATCCGGCGGGCTCCAACGCGCCCGGCGCACTGCATTTCGGCACGGACAGCAACAGGCCCAGCGAATTCATGGCGCGGCGCGTGCCCTATTGGGAAGAGCCGCACACCCATCAGGACTGTGTCGTCTTCGACATGACCGTGAAGGTCGATGGCATTCCACTCATCGACAACGGCTTCCTGACGGCCCTGCGCGATCCGGAAGTCGTTGCCGCCGCCAGCCGCTACGGTGATCCGGTGGAGCTGCTCGAAACCTTCGTCGAGTAAATCTGCCGGCGCGGGCCACCTCGACGTGGCCCGCGTCATGACGCGCAACACATGCGCGATTTCATAATTTCGGGAGGACATCATGACGAAGCGCATCCGCGCGCTGATAGCAGCAGCCATCGCTGGTGCAGCCCTCGCGCCCACATCCGCAGCCGCCCAGTTCTACAAGGACAAGACGCTCACGCTGCTCATCAACTACGGTGCCGGCGGCAATGCCGACACGGAAGCACGCGTCTACCAGAAGTACCTGTCCAAATATATTCCCGGCAATCCGGCCATCATCATCCAGAACGCACCGGGTGCCGGCGGCATCAACGCCATCAACCTGCTGGGGCTCGGCATCGGCGGCGCCAGGCCCGATGGCTATACGATGAGCTATTTCACCATCAGCGCCACCGATATCATCGTTGAAAATCCGGCGCTCAAAGTTCCGGTTGTCGATTTCCAGATTGTCGCCGGCGCACGCGGATGGAATGTCGCCTATGGCCGCAAGGACATTCCGCCTGGGATCAACAAGCCCTCCGACCTTGTGAAGGCGAAATCGATTTTCGCAGGGGGATACAGCCGCTCCTCGTCCCATGACACGCGCCTTCGGCTGTCACTGGAAGTGCTCGGCCTGCCCTACAAGATGGTGACCGGTTTCCCGGCCACAGCCGACATCAACAAGGCCATGATCCAGGGCGAAGTGAATTTCTCCGGCAGCTCCCTGCCCGGCTACCAGACGCAGGTCATTCCGCAGATCATCAATCCGGGCATCGGCATCCCCTTCTGGCAGTTTCCGGTCGTGGGGCCCAATGGCAAGCCGGTCGGCAATGCCGGCCTGACCAAGGCCGGGATCCCGATCTTTGACGAGGTCTATCGCGACGCCTTCGGGAAGGACCCGAGCGGGCCGAAATACGACGCGCTGCTGATGATGAACGACATCGGCACGAAGCTGCAGCGTGGCATGATGTTCCCCAAGGGAGCTCCGCGCGAAGCCCTCGACACCATGCGCAAGGCGATCCTGCAGCTGGCACAGGACCCCGACTTCCAGGCGGATTTCCAGCGCGTCACTGCCGAGAAGGCCGACCTTGTCGGCGCCGAGGAGCTGGAACCCCTGTTCAAGCGGGTTCGCAAGATCGATCCGGTGATCAAGAAGACCCTGCAGGATTCCATCGATCAGGAGTGAGGGGGCGCGGCATACCCTCACTTGCCTTGCAGGCAGGCTCTGCCATATGCCGAAGGGGGCGGCATGGACCGCAAGGTGGAGAGTGGAATGAGCACGCAGACACGGCAGGCGTTCCAATGGGACGACCCTTTCCTGCTTGAAGCGCAGCTCGGCGAAGACGAGCGCATGATCCGCGACACGGCGCGTGACTATGCGCAGGAGAAGCTGCAGCCGCGCATTCTCGCCGCCTATGCGAACGAGACGAGCGACCGCTCCATTTTCGAGGAAATGGGCCGGCTTGGCCTGCTCGGCGTGACCCTGCCCGACACCTATGGCTGCGCCGGCGCGAGCTATACCGCCTATGGGCTCGTCGCCCGCGAGATCGAGCGGGTCGATTCCGGCTATCGCTCCATGCTGAGCGTGCAGTCCTCGCTCGTCATGTATCCGATCTGGGCCTTCGGCGACGAGGCGCAGAAGCGCAAATATCTGCCAAGGCTTGCCACCGGCGAATGGGTGGGCTGCTTTGGCCTGACCGAACCCGATGCCGGATCCGACCCGGCCAGCATGACGACACGGGCCGAAAAGATTGATGGCGGCTACAGCCTGACCGGCTCGAAAATGTGGATCTCCAACGCGCCCTTCGCCGACGTCTTCGTCGTCTGGGCGAAGTCGGCGGCCCATGGCGGCCAAATCAGGGGCTTCATCCTTGAGAAGGGCATGAAGGGCCTCTCAGCTCCGAAGATCGAGGGCAAGCTCAGCCTGCGCGCCTCGATCACCGGCGAGATCGTGATGGATGGCGTCGAGGTGTCCGAAGACCAGCTTCTGCCGAATGTGCACGGACTGAAGGGGCCCTTCGAATGCCTCAACCGCGCCCGCTACGGCATTGCCTGGGGCGTCATGGGTGCTGCCGAG
>CAISZN010000146.1 GCA_903889985.1 uncultured Hyphomicrobiales bacterium
CCTGACGGCGCGTGTGCGTCAGACCAGCGATAGCGTATCCCAGGCACGCGGCATTGTCTCGAATGCGACGGGGGAGGCCCAATCCGCAACTAGCGTCCTTGAAGGCATGAAGTCATCCATGACGGCGATCGAAACCTCCACGAGGGAAATCGCAACCATTACCGACGCTATGGATGAAATCGCATTCCAGACCAATCTATTGGCGCTGAATGCAGGCGTTGAGGCGGCTCGGGCAGGAGATTCCGGTCGCGGTTTTGCCGTCGTGGCTCAGGAGGTGCGGGCGCTCGCCCAGCGCGCCACAGAATCCGCCAAGCACATCAAGCAGCTCGTCGATGCTGCCACCGGCAAGGTCGGCGAGGGCGTCGGCTATGTGAACAAGACGGATCACACGATGCTGGGCTTCATCGAGAAATTCCAGCAGATTAATGGTGTCATTACAGCGATTGCCGAAGCTGCGACCGAGCAGGCGCAGGGCATTTCTGAAGTGAACATCGCGGTGTCGGAAATGGACCGCAACACGCAGCAGAATGCCGCAATGGTCGAGGAAACCACGGCGGCAACCCATTCCCTGGCTCAGGATGCGCGATCCATGTCGGAGAGCGTCAATTTCTTCAAGGTTTCAAAGCAGGGACATTCAGTGGCGCCGGTCGTTCGCAGTCCTGCTCCTGTGCGGAGCCTGAAAACGACGAACCAGCTGAAGGCGGAACCTCGCCAGCAGGTTGAAAGCTGGAAAGAATTCTGAGGTCCCGAGACGTCACCAGGAGTTCCGCAGTTGACCGTTTCCGGGATTGATCCCTTCCGGACCTGTCCGAAGGCCATGCGCATCTGATTGGAGGAGGCTGCCCGCTTTCGTTCGCATCCCCTAGCCGTTTCGAATGGCACCGCTTAGCAGATAGGATAGATAGTCCTCGAGTTCTGACTCGCTAAGTGGAGGGATGATTGGCAAGCGGCAAGACATTCGATGAAACCGAAGAGCTCGAACGGCCGAGCCTGTTCGAACTTTTCAAGGCCTTCCTGAAAATCGGCGTGACATCCTTCGGCGGGGCTTCACGGCCGATGATGCATCGCGAATCCGTCGAGCGGCATCGCTGGCTGCGGGAGAAGGACTTCCTGGCGGGTTTCGCAATCGCGCAGGTGCTTCCGGGCGCCAATCCGGTGAATCTGGCGCTCTACATCGGATTGCGGGCGCGTGGCGCAGTGGGGGCGACCGTGGCGGTGCTTGGCATGGTTGTGCCCGCCTTCTTCGTCATCCTGATCATGGGCATCGTCTATCGCGAACTGACGGGCTATCCCGCGACCCACATGGTCCTGGCGGGCCTCGCGGCCTCTGGCGTAGCTGCGACCCTGTCCACGGGCATCAAGATGGCCATGCGCCTAGATCGCAATTTGCTCACTGCTGTGATCATGGCGGTGGTGTTCATTGTTGTCGGCATTTTTCAGTGGCCCATGGTGCCGGTTGTCATCATCGCCATTCCCGCGAGCTTCGCGCTGGCCTGGTTTACCGACAAGGGACCGAAGGGGGGGAAGAAGAATGGATGACAATCGCCTCCTCGGCCTCATCATCGTCTTTGTGCCGCTCTCGCTTCTGTCCTTTGGCGGGGGGCAGGCGGTGGTGGCGGAGATCCAGCATCAGACGGTCAGCGTCTGGGGATGGCTCAGCGGCTCTCAGTTCAGCGATGCCTACGGCATCTCCCGCGCTGCACCCGGCCCCAGCACGCTTATCGCTGCGCTGATCGGCTATCAGGTGGCCGGGTACGCGGGTGCCATCGTGGCAACGCTGGCTATCTATATTCCATCTTCGATCGTCGTCTCGATCACGGCCTCATGGTGGCAGAACCACCCGGATTCGCGGTTCAAGCGTTCCTTTGAGCGCTCGCTTGCACCTGTCGCCATGGGGCTCGTCTTTGCCGGCGCGGTGGCGGTCATCGAAGCCGGGCCCATGACCTGGTTTACCCTTTCGACCACAGGGATTTGCTGCGGGGTTCTCTATTTCACGAAAACCAGTCCCTATTGGCTCGTGATCATCGTGGGGCTTCTCTATCTGGGCCTCAGCTTCGGCGGACTGTCCGTCTGACGTCACCCGACCCAGGGTGCATCGCGATCGTTCCAGGGGGCGATGCGCCTCTCGGCAAAGCGCAGCCCGTCAGGCGTTGGCACACACAGGTCGTCGCAACTGCCCATGGAGCGGATCCGCGCCGCGCGTGGCTCCGCCTTCATGTCCGCAACCTGCCAGAATGAGAAGACGCGGAAACCGGCACCTTCGCGATGAACGCGGATGGTCTGGAACAGATGCTGGCGACCACGGTTGCCAGCCTCCGGCGATGCAATCCGGGAATAGGCCTCGATCGCGTGATGCCCTGTGATGCGCTCACCCTTTGACGTCGTGAGCGTGCCGTCTTCGATGAAGGTTGCGGCATAGGCCGCGTGATCGCCCGTGTCCGTCGCCCAGACATAGGCCATCAGCAGATCTTGAATGGCGAAGCGCTCCTGCGCCGTCACGGGCGTCGTCATGGGCTTCCCCCTGCGGTCACCTGGAGCAGGCGACTTTACCAGTGCCGGTATCGGCCTGGACCAAAGGGACGCGGTCCCCAATAGCCACCCCAGTAACCCGGCGCATAGACCACCGGCGGCGGTGCTGGCACATAGACGCGCCGTTCCGGCATGGCCTCAACGCTGTTGACGGGCACATAGCCGAAAATGTTGCGCCAGGACACATAGCACCAGCTTTCAGTGCAACGGCTGAGATCGATATCTGCATTTGCAGGGATCGTCTGCAGCACCTTAGCCTTAGGGCTGGGGGCCGCGCGCATGGTCGCCGGGCGGACCGTGATGGCCGGATCCGCGAGGGCGAATGACGTGGTTGCAAGGATACAGGCGAAGGGGAGGGCAAAGTGCTTCATGATCGTCAACCTGCGACGGGAAGGTTGGGTTCCATAGCATAGGTCAATGGGGCCGGAACAGAGCCGCCCGGGGGCGACCCTGTCGCTTCAGGCAGCGAGTAACTGGCTCGGGCTGCTTGAGGCTGTTGTCCCGCCCGGAGTTGACGACGGTGTGCCCTGCAGGAGGGCCTTCAGCATCTGCATCGTGTCGTTTGTACTGCTGGAGGCTGCCTGCGTTGAAGGGCTGCCGCCACCATGACCGTGATGATGATGGCCACCATGGCCACCGCCCACAGCCGAGGTCAGATCCGAAGCAACATTGATCGTCGCCGCCCCGGCGCCGGAGAGGTCCCCGCCCTTGGCCGCCCCGACCAGGGCCTCCAGATCAGACAGGAACTTGTTGGCTGTGGAAGTCGAAGACGTATCGGGTGTCGTCGAAGTGCCCGTTGTCGATGACGATGTGGATGAGGCAGAAGAGCCGACGACCTTCTGGATATCCGCATCGAGTGCATTGGCTGCGCCCTGCATGGCCGTGGCGTCCCCAGACACCATTGCCGACAGCAGGGA
>CAISZN010000147.1 GCA_903889985.1 uncultured Hyphomicrobiales bacterium
AGGAGTTTTTGGGGACGGGGTAGGGCGTGCGCACCCCCACCAGCCCGGTGGCGAACTGGTCGAGATTGGTCTTTCCGACGCAGATCGCGCCGGCAACGAGCAAGGCCTGCACGGCGAAGGCACTCCGTGCTGGCTCGTAGGCAAAGGCCGGGCAGGCAGCGGTGGTTGGCAGGCCGGCAACGTCGATATTGTCCTTCACCGCAAAGGGCACACCCCACAGCGGCTTTGATGCATCGTAGGCGCCAAGCGCCCTCGCCGCAGCGCGCGCCTGCTCCTTCGGCACAAGGGTGATGAAGATGCCCGGATCCTCAGCCGCGGCGATGCGGGCATAGACCTCGTCGATGACGGAAACGGGGTCCTGTCCGGCCGCATAGGCCTTGCGCAGGGCGGCGAGGCCGAGGCTCATGTCTGTCATACTGTCACCTTGTCGCGCTTGCTGAAGCCATAGGTTTCGGCAAAGCGGGATGCGAGATAATCGGCCGCCGTGATCGGCGCATATTTGCAGGGCCTGTCGGGCCCTATGCAGGTTTCGAGCACCTCGACCATGGCGTCGGGATTGGGGTCGAGGAAGAAGGCGATCGAATAGCGGTCGCGACCAATGGGCTCGATCACCCTATGGGGCGTGGACTTGTAGACATCGTTCGTCCAGCGCATGAGGCAGTCGCCGATGTTGCAGACGAAAGCTTCTGGCACATAGGGCGCGTCGATCCATTCACCATCGAGCCGCTGCACCTGCAGGCCGCCCGCATCATCGGTCAGCAGAATGGTGAGGTTGCCATAGTCCGTATGGGTGCCAGCGCCAAAGTCACCACGCCGCGAGATGGCATCCGGATAATGCAGCAATCGCAGCGTGGCCATGGGCCGCGTGAACAGCGGATCGAAATGATTGGCTGCAAGGCCAAGGTCGTGGGCAATGGCGTGATGCAGGTCGATGCCGAGCTGATGCAGGCGGCTGAAATAATCGAGCATCGTTGTGCGGAAGTCCGGCATCGCAGGCCACATGTTCATACGGCGCGAAGGAACACCCGCGAGCACGTCCGGATCGTCCGGTGCCAATTCGAGGCCGATGTTGAAGGCCTCCTTGTTGTCCACATTATGCCCGGGGTCGAGCGCCTCGGTGCGCAGGTGCACATAGCCCCGATTACCGCTGTTGGCATGCAGCGCAAGGGCAGTCTTTGCCTCGGTCGGCTGGGCGAAGAACAGCTGCGACTGCTCGAAGACCGTGTCCATGGTCGCGGCATCGATGCCATGCCCGGTGATGTAGAAAAATCCGGTGTCGCGACAGGCCTCGCCGATTTCAAAGCCAATCCGTGCGAGTCGCTTGTCATCCGCGCCGGCCAGTCCGCTGACATCAATGATGGGCAGCATGTCCTTGCCTCCTGCCTGCGCGAAATCTTATGCGCGCCCCGCAAGCGGAGCGAGGTCAAAGCGCGGGCATTGGCGCCAGCCTGACAGCACTTTGCCTAACCTGCAGGCGAGTCTCCCCAAAAGACGGACGAAGCCGCTGGCATGGGGATTGAACCACTCAGCCAAGGATCTGTCGAAGGATGGTGTGATGACGGTACTAGAGGGCGTTGACCTCCTCGGGCTCGAAGGGCCCGGGACGACACGGCGCGTGGACATTGCGATCGAGGGCGAGGTGATCACGGCGATCACACCCTCCGGGAAGGTTCCTGCGCGGCGGCTGCTTGCCCTGCCGGGCCTCGCCAATGCCCATGATCACGGACGGCCGATTTCGCCGACCTCCTTTGGTGGGGCTGCCAAGCCACTGGAGAGCTGGATCCTGCGGCTTGGCTCCATGCCCTCTGTCGATGCCCGGCTGGCCGCCACGGCTTCCCTGGGGCGCGCAGCACGCGGGGGCTGTGCGTCGGTCATGGTCCACTGCACGCGCCTTCAGGGCTCCATGGAACAGGCCGCAGCGGAGGTGCAGCAGGTTGCGGCTGCGGCGGCTGATGTGGGGGTGCGCGTCACCTTCGCCATGTATTTGCGGGACCGCAATCCGCTTGTCTATGGTGCCTCGGAAGAGGTCCTGAGCCAGATGCCGTCGGGCCCGGCCCATGACATCGAGTCCCTGTTCTGCGGGGCCATGCCTTCCGCTGCCGAACAGATCGCCCGTGTCGAGGAGATCGCGGCTGCCGCGGAGTCGCCATGGTTCACGGTGCAGTATGGCCCGACCGCCGTTCAGTGGTGCTCCGACGAACTCCTGAGCGCTGTGGCGGAAGCCTCCGCCCGCACCGGGCGGCGCGTGCACATGCACATGCTGGAGAC
>CAISZN010000148.1 GCA_903889985.1 uncultured Hyphomicrobiales bacterium
CAAGCCGGTCGCGCAGACCGCTTCCGCCGTGGCGCCAGCTCCGGCACCCGCCGACGAGACCTCCAGCGAGCAACCCTTCTACAAGCGCTGGGTTGGCGGCATCGGCAACCTGATCCCCGGCGGCGACAAGGTCGAGCCAGCCCCGGCACCGGTCACGCAGCCCATGGTCCCGACGAACGGCAAGGTGCCCCTGCCGCCCAAGAAGCAGGCCACTAACACCCCTCAGCCGCAGGCCAGCCTCGCAGGCAGCGTGCTGCGCTGAGTCGTCCTGCGCTGAGCATGGTCCTGTGAACGATCAAAAGCCCTCCGGACCTGGTCCGGAGGGCTTTCGCTTGTGAGCCGCCTGCTGCGGGGGGATCAGTAGCAGACGGTAACCCGGCGATCGCGGAGGTAGCGACCGTCGGAGGTATGGACCGGACGCCATTCCTGATGGCAGCCCTCCTCATAGGCATCGCTGCTGCCATAGACTGGCGCAGGATAGGATTCAGGGTCGGCATAGACCGGTGCCGCATAGCTGCGGCTGGCGGCACCAGCCAGCGCCCCGAGGGCGAGGCCCCCGATGATGCCCGCTGCGATGGCGCCACCCCGTGGGGCACCCCAGCCGCCGTGGCGTCCATGCCAGTCGGCCTTGGCACCCGTGGAGGAAGCAGCCACCATCGCGACAAGCCCGGCCGCGATGACGGCGCCCTTGAGGCTCTTGCGCAGAAGATGGGTCATGACACTCTCCAGATCGAAAGGACGCTGCCATATGCACCGTCCATGGCACGCACCGTAACGGCGCAAGCCTGAACAGGATCTGGGCGGCGTATTCATGTGGCGTTCATGCCCTCAACGTGCCTTGCGGTGGATGGAAGCCTCGTGCGACTTTCATTCAAAAGCTCGCAGTGGCTTTCGTATGAAGGGAAGGAACGGCATGAAGGTGGGCACCCTTTTAGGGCTCGGACTGGCGCTCATGAGTTCTGGCGCATGGGCCCAGAGCGAGGATCTCTTCTTCAAGGGCAAGACCATCACCCTTGCGGTGGGCGCCCCGCCCGGCGGCACGCTCGACCCCTATGCGCGCGTGATGCAGAAGTTTTTGGGCGCGCGCATTCCCGGCAATCCCAACATCGTCATCACCAATGTGCCCGGCGCGAGCAGCAATGTCTTGGCCAGGCAGATCTATGCGACGGCCCCCAAGGACGGCACGATGATCGGCGAGGTCTTTCATGGTGTCGCCATGGAATCGCTGATCGGACAGGGCGATCAGCGCGGGTTTGATCCCAGCAAGCTCTCGTGGCTCGGCAGTTCCCATCCCGAGACCGCGGCCTGCGCCATCCGCAGTGATCTGCAGATCGGGACGCCATCCGACTTCCTGTCTCGCGAAGTGGTGCTGGGCTCGACGTCTCCGGGCAGCCCGCCTTTCGATTTCCCAACGATCTCGAATGCCATCCTTGGCACCAAGTTCAAGCTCGTCACCGGCTATGGTGGTGGGCAGGCCATGATGCTGGCGCTTGAGCGTCGCGAGGTCGATGGCCTGTGCATCGCATGGTCAACCATCCGCACCCATCTCCCCGACATTCTCGAGGGCAAGCGCCATGCGCGCATCATTGCAACCAGCGAGATGGACCCCCCTGAGGAATTCAGGGCAGCCAAGGTTCCAGCCATTGCAGACCTTGCAAAAACCCAGGAGGATCGCGACGCGCTTGCCTTCTTCTATGGGCCGAATGCCTTCGGCGGTCCCTTCATCCTGCCACCGGGCGTGCCTGACGCGCGCGTCGCCATGTTGCGCAAGGCCTTCATGCAGGTCTTCATGGATCCGGACGCCATTGCCGAGGCACAGCGGCTCAATATCGACTGGGCACCGCTATCCGGCGAAGAGGTGCAGAAGCGCGTCGAGAAAATCTACGCAGCCTCGCCACAGGTCATCGCGCGCGTGAAGGCAGCGCTGACTCCGCTCAAGTGAAGGCTGAACCTGCGCTGTTAGCACTGCGCAGGATTCACCATGGTGAAGGCTATATTACGATTAACCTCGTACATTAACCGCCAACGGCGCCCGACATCGATAACGTAACGGAAATCATACATTTCCGGAGCCAGTCTGATGGGCCTAACGACCAAGCTTCTCCCCACGAACCTGCTGAACATGGTCAAGCGCTCGCGCCCCATCTATAGCGCTGCGCGGCGCATGCGCTTCACAGCTGGCACCGCCCTTGGGTCGCGCTTTGTGGCCGGCCTCGACAGCCGCGCCCATTACAACGACTTCATGCTGAACTCGACAACTCTCACCGATGTCGAGAGCTATCGTCGCGGCGCTCAGGCCTTCGTCGACATCCTGGGCAACTCGATCAAGGCAGCAGGGCGCAATTGGGACTCGATTGGTCGCGCACTCGAAGTTGGCTGCGGCTATGGCCGCATCATCCGCGAATTGCGCAGCCAGCTTCCCTCAGGCCGCATTGATGTCTGCGACGTCATCGACGAGGGCGCGCGGTTCACCGCAGCCGAGTTTGGCGTGCGCCGTGTTCCGGTGATCGAGCAGGTTTCCGGTCATCAGCCAGAGACCTACGATCTCATCTATCTGCTGTCGGTCTATACCCATCTGCCGCTCAGCATGATCGAGGAAAATCTCGCTGCCGCTGCCCGCACACTGAAGACCGGCGGCATCATCGTCTTCACGACCCACGGCTTCGTGTCGGCGAGCACGGCCGAGCGCTACAACCAGTACTGGCTCGACAAGCAGACCGTTTTGAACGCACTCAGCCAGGACGGGTATTACTACGAACGCTATCCCTATTATTACGACGAATATGGCCTCACCTGGCTCTCGACCGACCAGACCAAGGCACTCGTCGCGCGTGTCGCACCCGACCTGAAGCTCGTGCGTCATGATGCAGGCCATCTCGATGGCCATCAGGACGTCTTCGTCTTTCAGAAAGCCTGATCGAACAGGCCTTGCGGATTGCTGATGTCAGGCGATCCGCAAAGGGGCCACGATGGATCAGGAATAGACGAGGGCCTCGCCCTGCGCGGCCTCGGGCGTCTCTCCGAGGATGTGCACCGAGGAAAAGGCCAGCGCAGCACTGTAGGCAAACAGGTCCTGCGTGCGGCCATGGCAGTCACGGCTGATCATGCTGTTGAGCAGGTCATAGATCTGGGCGTCGATCAGGTCGACCCGCGTGACATCGAGACTGAGTTCCTCGACGAAACTGATGAGCGCCAGCCGCACCCGGCCCGCATCCGCCGTATCTCCCGCCAGCGCCTTCTTCCAGATCAGCAGATGAAGACGGACGAACTGGTGGGCAAGTCCCGGTCGGCTCGGCAGGAGGTCGTCATATTCTCCCCGCAGGGCAATTTCGAGCCGCGGCAGGAAGTTGAGGCGCAAATCCGTTGACGCGTCCGAAGCGGGAAGCCGTTTGAGCTCTGCGTCTGCCATAACGAATCGCTCCCGAGAGCCCACCCGCCATCAGGATTATGACGCCATGTTTTCCCCAGGCTGGATAGGGATCTGCGGATCCTCGTCACAGGATTATCCCGGATTTCCAGGAATTTCCCGCACTGGTCAACCCTGGCCCCTCACCAGCAAGGCCTGATTTCACCCGGACCTCCAGAATCTCAAAATCCGCTTCCGGGCGAACTAAAAATCGACCCTTTCCAAATAAGTCTTCATCTGAACAGACAGTTAGCCATTAATTCCCCGGTCATAACATCGGCCAATTCCATGGGGAGCACAGTTGCACAGACGGCCTTGAGAGGTCATGGTCACCGAATTATGATGCGATGCGTTATCGGATCGGTTCCCAATGGCTCTCGAAATCGAACGTAAGTTCCTCACCGGCAACGAGGGCTGGCGTGAGCATGCGATCGGCGTCCTGAAATTGCATGATGGCCTGCTGTTGGCGCAGGACGGCAGGAAACTGCGCGTGCGCATCGCGGGGCAGGTTGCATCCATCACCTTCAAGTCAAACCGCTTCGGCATCACTCGCACCGAGTTCGAATATCAGATCCCGCTCGCCGAGGCGGAAGAGATGCTGCGCCACGAATGCGAAGGGCGCTGCATCGAAAAGAGCCGCTACATCGTCCCGCATCACAATGCGAACTGGAATGTGGATGTCTATGGGGGCATCATGTCCGGCATCATCCTGGCGGAAATAGAACTCAGCTCCGAGGATCAGGACATCTCCCTTCCAGACTGGATCGGACGCGAAGTCACCGGCCTTCCGGAATTCAGCAAGACCTATCTCTTCAATGCCCGCAGGGCCCCGGCACAGGCTGCCATGGCGGATGAAATCGCCGGGACTTGAAGCCGCTATTCCGCTGCTTCCGGATGGCAGGCCGCGACTGGCTTGCCCCTGTTGCGACGCGACACATGCCTGATATAGGCGAGCCTGATGGCCATCGGCGTTCGCTCGAGGGAGGCCTTCAGGTAAGGCCGCACAACGCTCATCCAGGAATTGGCGAACATTGACCCGACGGGAGAGAGGGGCACAGCCCAATCCTTCACCTGCGTGATCCCATCTGCCCACTGCATCTTGTAGGCATCTGCCGGCGCCAGGAGGTCATAGACCTTGAATCCATGATCATGCGCGGCCTTGATCGCGAATTCTGCCAGGACTGTCCCGATGCCCTTCTTTTCAAAATCCGGCGAATAGGCGATCACGTGCCCGAAGAGATGGCCCTTGCAGAGAACCGAAATCTCGATACCAACCGGTTCCCCGTCACATAAGACCGCAACGGTGCGAAGATCCACCTGCCGGTCAAAACCTGAAGAGACATCATCGAAGAACCTGCGAAACCGCGGATCCATGATGTTGGGTGCAATGACACCATGTCGCTCGACCCAGGACAGCTTCTGCAGAATGGCTTTTTCAGACAGACTCCGTCCAAGCGGACCGTTGGTGGCTTCCTCGAAGGTGATGCTGCCTTCGTCCTGCAGCCTGCGCAGATAGCGGCGGCGACTTGACCGGAGCTTCGCGGGATAGCGCTTTTCATAGGTTTCAAAATCAGGAGCGCTCGACAGCTCCAGGTAGGGTGCCCCGGTGCTGAAGCATTTTGCATTGCTCCGATTTTCGAGGAGCAGCGCGACATTGGAATCGGCACGAACCTTTCGCAGATAGGCAATGTCGGCACCAAGGGACATGACTGCCTTCCAGCCCTGCGCCATCCAATCATCCCGCCAGGCAGAGTGAGCAACAAGGGCGTCGCCATATTGGCTGACGGGTTCGCCCATCCAGCTCAGGCGACGGAAGGGAAAGCCACCCTTCATCACCAGAGGCCATACCATCACAAGCCGATCACCTTGCCAGCCTGCGATGATGGTGAGCCCAATTGAGTCATCCAGATAATGATTGGCCCAATGCCAGAGCCAATTGAAATTCTGGAAGACATGCTGGGGAAGCGCTGCCACCGTGAAGAGGTCGTTCCAAGGCCCTTCAAGTGCTTCAAAGCCAGCACGCTTGCGAACGACCTCGATCCGGATCGAGGCCTCCGGCAGGTCTGCTTGCGTGCTGTCCGAAGCGGAAAGGCGATCCATGGAACCAGAACCCTAGTGGGCGAAGACAGAACCGAGACGCTTGTTTGCTTCAGCTGCCAGATTGCGAAGCCCTGCAAAGGGGAACTTGCGCAGGTAGATTGGCAGCAGGAGCGGATGACGGACAACAAAAGGCGCGTCCTGAACCACAAGCTGGCGAATGGCGAGGACCGGCACCGGCGAACGGAGCGGTCTGAAGTCCGGATTCCAGAGGCCAGGAGCTTCAGTCCTTGAATGAAAGAGGCCGAGCATGCGGGCGCGGAAGATGGAGTAGAATTTCAGTCGCGCATGCACCGTCTCGAGTGTCTTCACACCGGCTTCGGAATTGCAGTTGGGAAAACTGACCAGAACGGTGCGGAACTGCGCTTGAGACTTTTTACAGGGAATGGCTTCAAACTGCTCGAAGCAGTCGAGGACTTCTGCCTCGATGCGATCGACATCGCCCTCTCCCGCGTCCGAGCTGCCCAGACGGATCGTATCCAGTCGGGAGGCCTGTCCAGTGAAGGGACATACATCTCCGATCCGTCCAAGGTCGGGGTTCGAACTCATCAGATAGTCGCGAACCCAACTCGACAGGGCGAGAACAGCGGGCTTTTCACCATTCTGCACTGATGAAATCCGAGCCATTTCGCGCAGCGACGTCATGTCGAGCAGCGGAAACGGGCTCGCTGATGCATCCAAACGGTCTGACTGTGTCATGTTGGAGGGTCCTGCTGACCGGGTTGCCGCAAGATCGAATGATGGGTCCACGCCAGCAGATCCAAGCAAACGATTCAGCCTCTGCATGAGTCTTGGGCGCAAATTGATCATCGGCTTTTCGATGAAGGTCCAAGAGGCAGCGGCGAATGCGGCCGCCATGACCAGGACCAGGATCGTCAGAGGGATGGGCGCAAGGCCGGGGATGCGCTCCACCATAAGCTGCGTGATCGGCCATGCGGTAATATAGATTCCGTAGGAGAGGTCCGTTCGGTTGGTGAATGTCCTCAGCCATCCAGCCGGCAGGCTGGCCAGCGACAGAACCATGATCGCCACAGCGCAAATCGAAACGGGCCGCTCCAGAGATGTCCCAATGCTCAACCACGTGCAAAAGATGCCCATGAACAGCAAGGGCCACGACGGACGCAGGTGACGTCCATGTTGCCACGACAGGACGCCAAGCCCGAAGGCAAACCAGAGGCGGGCCAAATGATCCGGCAAGGTTGCATGATCACCGTCCGGAATGAGCAGCAGGTAGAGGAAAGCCACCAGACAGGTCGCAATCGGCAGACAGGAGCGCAAGAGATGCTTGCGACCTACTGCAACGAGGGACAGAAGCGTCAGGAAGCCGTAGCAGATGACCTCATATTTCAACGTCCAGGGCGGACCGTTCACAACCGGCAGGTGCGGATTGCCGGCAAACAGGCCCGGCAGATCCAGAGCCGAGGCAGAAAGAGCGAATCCGCGCAGGATGAAACTCTTCCAGTCGGGAGCAGAAAAATAGTTTGCCGTCGTCAGCTGACTGAAGGCCGGCCCCACAGCAAGGGCGAGCAGGAGGGTCACCACCATCAGCGCCGGCCATATGCGCAGCACGCGAGCCAGAGCAAAATCAAGCAGGGACGACGCGCGCACGAGGCTGGCTGCAATGGTGAGGCCGGAAATGAAGAAGAAGGCATTCAGGGCATGTTCGCCGAGGGAATAATGCATGATCCCGGCGAGAGGCTCATCAGCCTGCGTTCCAAGCTTCAGAAGATAGACATGGGCGATGACAACGCAGACCGCGGCGGCAAGGCGCAGCGCGTTCAGGTTATTGGCCCGTGTGGCCACCATTTCGGCGGCCGTCGGCAATCTCCCATTCATGCCCGACATGCCTTGCTCCAAGATCCCGAAAACGGGATCCTCTTGTGATATTTGGTAGGGACGAGCTTCATCCCTGATTGAGCATTCACACCCTATCAGCGCTCTCATGACCGCGATCAGAAAACCGGCATTCACCTTAATTGCTAACCTTTAAACGGATCTCATCAGGCTGCTCAATTGACGAGGCTTGCAGCCTGACTAAGCGTCAGCGGCAATTCGCAAGGTCAGTCATCAGAATCATGGTCATATTCATCGCCCTGGCGATCAACATGGTGGCGAGCGTTGCGCTCGGGCTTACGCTTGCCTTCCTGTTTGGTCCTGAGGAATACGGACGGTATTCCATCGCGGTAACCATTGCAGCGCTCGTTGGTGTGATCGCCTTCGACTGGCTGAGAGTTTCAGTTGCCCGCTTTGTCAGTCCCACAACAATCTTCAGCGGAATGCTGCGCGACCTTCGCTTGTCGTATGGCCTCGTCGCGCTGCTGCTGATCCTGTGCAGTTGGGCATACGTGGTGATGGGTGGTAATGCCGGGGTCGGCGGCCCGCTGTTCCTGTGCGCAGTCGCATTTGCGATTGCCAATGCCTGGTTCGATTTCAATCTGACCAGAGCCAGGGCAATGTTCGAGAATGCCATCTACGGGCGGCTTCTCCTGCATAAAAACATTCTGGCGCTTGGACTGGGCGTGACCATTGCACTGGTTTTTCAAAACGCCTCCGATGTGCTGATTACCTCGGCTCTCTGCTGCCTCGTTGCGATTGCCATCAACAGGCCAAAGCGAACAAGTCCTGAGCCCGCGCACAGGCCATCACGATTTCCGCCCGCAATGATGTTCATGCGATATGGCATGCCGTTGATCATGGCCAATATCGCCTTCCAGGCCATGGCGCTGAAAAGTCGATCAGCTGCAGCCTTCGCACTCGGCCTTGATCAGGCCGGACTTCTGTCATTGCCGACGGATATGTCGTTCCGGCTTTTCATGGTGATTGGAGCTGCGCTCGACGTCTATTTTTTTCAGCTTGTCGTGCGGCGCGAGCATGAAGAGGGAGCGGACGCCGCGAGACGACAGGTTACACAGAACATCGTTCCCATTTTCGCAGTCCTTGCCCCGGCTTTCAGTGCCTATCTGACATTGATGCCAGGCCTGACACGGATCTTCATTCCAGTTGAATTCCGGAGTTCCTTTGGTGCCATCAGCAACATCATGGCCCCGGGCGTCTTTGTTGTCGTCATGGTCTCCTATGGGTTCAACCCCATCTTGCAGCTCGCAAAGAAAACCGGACCCCTGATCATCGCCTCAGGGTTCGCCCTGTGTCTGCAGGTCTGTGCGCTCCTGATTCTGGACCAGCGACCGCACACCATTCAAGAGATCGCCATGGTCCATAGCTGCGCCTTGGCGATCAGTGCAGCAATCACCTGTTTCTTCGCTCTGCGAGCTGGCCTATCCCTGCCCAGCTTTCGCGACATCGCTGCCGTGCTCGCTGCCAATGTCCTGCTGGCCACAGCACTTTGGCCCTCCCGCTATCTGGAGAATCCCTATCTTGCTCTGCTTTACGCGAGCCTTGCAGGACCCCTTGTTTACGGCGGCGCCATGTTTGCTTTCGATCTGCGAGATGCGAGACAGTTCTTTCGGCGGCACTCAATCGCAATCCGGACGGCCTTGTTCACGGCAGAGGCCTGATCAACACGTCGCGTCACCGGCGACCTGTTTGCCATGCCCGAAAGTGACGATATGCTCAGGGTCAGGATCCCTCAGAATGGATCCGCTTTTCGGAGGACCCTCATGAGGCCCATGATCCTCAGCCTTGCGATGACAATGCTGGCCTTCGCCGCGGCTGCAGAGCCTTTCACGCTCACATCGCCTGCCTTCAAGGACAACGATGTCTGGCCGGCGAAATATGCGGGCGCTGATCCAAGCCGAACCAACCCCTCCTGCCCGGGCGAGAATGTTTCGCCGCCGCTCGCCTGGTCGAACGCGCCGGAGAAGACCAGGAGCTTCGCACTCATCATGCAGGATCCCGATGGCGGCAACGGCCTCGGCGCCGTGCACTGGATTGCCTATGGCATTCCGGCATCGAAGACGTCATTTGCAGAGGGCGAAGCGGGCAAGGATCCGGTTGACTGGAAGGGCGGAAAGAGTCCCGTCGGACATAACCATTACTTCGGCCCCTGCGGCCCATCGGGTCATGCGCTGCATCACTACATCATCACCCTGATCGCGACGGACCTCGAGCCTGGCGCATTGGCATCCGGCCTTGGCAAGGATGAACTCCTGTCAGCGCTAAAGGGGCATGCGCTGGCGCCCGCCAGCATCGTTGGGCGCTACACCCGTCCTTGAATGCAGGACGCACACTGAATCCACGCTGCAACGCAATATGTCACGCTCATTGACGCTCCATAGATGAGGTGTTGCTATGGAGCAGCCGGAGAACAGGCGTGAGCGGAGGTGGCGATGAGCCGATTGGGAACGATCCTGCTATCGGGACTTTTGGGAATCGGCTGCTGGAGCGAAGCTCAGGCGCAAGCCGCCCCACCGACCGTGCGGCTCGACATGCCCGCTCCCCCTCAGCCCGTTGCGGTCTCACTGGAAGCGAAGAGCACTGCGCTCTTGCTCTTCGATTTTGTCGACCCAACCTGCAAGTCACAGCCGCGCTGCGCCAAGGAAATGCTGCCAGCCATGCAGGCGCTGCTGGAGCGCGCCCGCAAGGCTGGGATGTTCATTGCCTATGGCACGCGCGCCCAGACCGCGGACAAGTGGCTCCCGGAAA
>CAISZN010000149.1 GCA_903889985.1 uncultured Hyphomicrobiales bacterium
CGAGGCTGAACTTCGCACCAGCGCCGAATTCGCCCAGCAGCAGCGCCGCAATGCGGAAGCCGAACTCGAAGAGGCAGCCCGTGAATGGGCCGTTTTGAAGACGGCCGGCATCCTGCTCGATGCGGCACTCCAGCGCCATCGCGCCGGTCAGCAGGACCCGCTCATGCGCCGCGCCGGAAATCTCTTCGCCACACTGACCGGTGGCAGGTACAAGGGCCTTGAGCAGCGGCCGGATGAAGACGGCACACCGCATCTCGTCGCGCAGCGTGCGGAGGGCTCATTGATTGAGGTGCCCGGTCTCAGCGAAGGCACCCGCGACCAGCTCTATCTCGCCCTGCGCCTTGCCTATGTGGAGGACTATGCGCGCCGGGCAGAAGCTGCGCCCTTCCTGGCCGACGATCTCTTCGCCAGTTTCGACGATCGCCGCACGGGCTTCGGGCTGAGGGTTCTGGCAGAAATCGGCGCCCATGTGCAGCCGATCCTCTTCACCCACCATGCCCATGTGGTCGATCTGGCACGCCAATGCGTGGCCGAGCAGAGCCTCGATGTGATCGAGCTTTGATCAGAGGTCGACAACAATCCCTTCGTTTGCAGCCAGACCGTCGCCTGCGACAGTCTCGATGGGCATATGCGTGCCTGCGCATGGGCGGGTGCGATTGGGCACGATTCCTCTCAGCTCAACCGGCTCTGATCCAAGATTGAGGGCGATCAGCTTGCGTTCCTCCTCCCACCGCCGCTCATATACGAGCAGAGTGCCCTCAGCACAGATGAGCCGATAAGTCCCCAGGGATAGCGCCTGCGAAGATCGCCGCACTTTCAGCAGCTGGCGCGTCAGGGCCAGCATCGAGCCAGCATCTCCTTCCTGAACCGCGACGTTGAGCGTCCGCCAGTGATCCACAAGCGGAAGCCAAGGCTTTGCGCTCGAAAAGCCCGAATGTGTCCCGCCATCCCATGGCATCGGGCTGCGTTGCGGATCACGCCCGACATTCGCATCGGGTTCACGCAGAGCCCATGGATCGCGGACCTGATCGGCTGCCACGATGGCATCGGGAAGTCCGAGTTCATCACCCTGGTACAGGGTCGGCGTGCCCCGCAGGGTCAGGAGCAGCATCATGGCGATGCGGGCCTGCTCCGGTCCGAGGCGACTTGCGATCCGTGGCTGGTCATGGTTGCCAAGCACCCAGTTGGGCCACGCTCCCTCTGGCAGAAGGCCTTCATAGGTTTGCACCAGCTCTGCAAGATCGCGAGCGCGCCACTCCACATCCATGAGATGGAAGTTGAACGGCAAGTGCACGCCCTTCCCCTGCGGGCCGTAATAGTCGACAAGCCTCTCCAGCGGTCGATAGAGTTCCCCGATCAGCACGCGGTCCTCGAACTCATCCGCAACATTCCGCAAGCCTTCGACAATCCCGAGAATATCGGGATGATCGCAGGATTGGGTCCGCAGCGTTCTGGTGATGTCAGGCATGCCGGGTTGCCAATCCGGGTTCACCGGATTGTCGCGGAACTGCGGATCCTTCATCAGGTGCCAGAGCACATCAATGCGGAAGCCATCGACACCGCGCCGCATCCAGAAGCGCAGTACGTCATGCATCGCCGCCTGGACCTGCGGATGACGCCAGTTGAGATCGGGCTGCTCCTTCAGGAAGGCATGATAGAAATACTGACCCGTCGCCGCATCATAGTCCCAGGCGCTGCCACCAAATGTACTGCCCCAATTGTTGGGCGGCCCACCATCCGCGGCGGGGTCCTGCCAGATATACCAGTCACGTTTCGCGCTCAGTCTCGAACTGCGGCTCTCGATAAACCACGGATGCTGGTCTGAAGAATGGTTCGGTACGAAATCGAGGATGACCCGTAATTTCCTCGCGTGGGCCTCTGCGATCAGCTTGTCGAGATCTGCGAGCGAGCCGAACAGCGGGTCCACATCGCAATAATCGCTCACGTCATAGCCGAAGTCCGCCATGGGCGAGGGAAAGACCGGCGACAGCCAGATGGCATCAACCCCCAGCGCCTCGAGATGGTCGAGCCGCTGCAGGATTCCCTTCAGGTCACCTATTCCATCTCCATCTGAATCCTGAAAGGAGCGCGGATAGATCTGGTAGATGACGGCGCTCTGCCACCAGGCGGCCATGGTCAGCTCGACATCCAGCCGCCGTCATGGGCGATGACCTGTCCCGTCACATAGGACGAGGCATCTCCTGCCAGATAGACGACGAGGCCAACGAGATCGTCCGGCACGCCACGTCGTCCCATGGGCACGCGCGCGTGAATGGCTTCTTCCGAGCGGCGGATCATCTCGGGGGTCGCTTGTGCCCGACGTTCTGCGCCGAGATTGGTGCCGCCATGCCAGCCCGGCGCAATGGCATTGATGCGAATTCCATCACGTCCATATTCCGCGGCCGCCTGCCGCGTCAGCCCGGCGATGGCTGCCTTGGAAGCTGAATAGTTCACGCACAGCCGCGCAAACCCGGGGTAATAGCCGGTGAGCCCTGCGATGGAGGAAATGTTGATGATCGAGCCGCTGCCAGCAGCGAGCATCAGCGGAATGGCAGCGCGCATGCATAGAAAGCTGCCACGCAGATTGATCGCCATCAGCCGGTCCCAATCCTCGATCGACAGCTCATGCAGGCGCTGCGGTCCGGTTGAGATGCCGGCATTGTTCACCAGCACATCGACACGTCCATGGCGCTCAGCGAGATCATTCCAGAAATCAGTCTGCTCGCGTTCATTGCCAACATCAAGCCGCGCCGCCTCGGCCTTGCCTTGTCGCTGCTTGGCCAGCGAAGCCGTTTCGTCCGCGCCCTCCTCGTTGCGGTCCGTGCAGATCATCAGCGCACCCTGATCAGCAAGCCCCAGCGCAAAGGCGCGGCCAAGTCCGCTGGCAGCCCCTGTCACCACCGCAATCTTGCCATCGAGGCGAAACATCTTGTCCGCATTCATCCCGGCGTCCTCCCGCCTGCATTACATCGGAGGTCAGCGGCTGGGGCAAGTTGCACGACTTGATCGGTGCGCCATGATGGTTAGGCTGCGGGCAGGGGAGTGACCATCCATGCCGAACCTGCGCCTGAGTTTCGCCTGCAATCCCTATGACCGGATCGAGGCCCTGAGCAACGGCACGGTGCGCCCGGAGGGAATCGATCTTGATGTGACATTGATCCGCTCGCCGCGCGAGATCTTCGATCGCATGGTGCTCAACCGGGAATTCGACATGGCCGAGCTGTCGGCGTCGGAATTCATCACGCTCTCGGCGGAGGCAGAGAATCCATTTGTGGCGCTGCCGGTGTTTCCCTCAAAAGTGTTCCGTCATGGCTTTATCATTGTTGGTGCCAAGTCTGGCATCACGAAAGCCGAAGAACTGGCAGGCAAGCGCATCGGCGTCCCGCTCTATGCACAGACAGCGGCGATCTGGATTCGTGGCCTGCTGGCAGACGATTACGGGGTCGACCTGTCCACGATCACCTGGGTGCAGGGTGCCATCGATCAGGCGGGCTCCCATGGTGAGGAACGTGCGCCGCCGCAGATCCCGGGCGTGCGCATCGAGCCAAACCCCGGCCGCTCGCTGGATGCCATGCTCGCAAGTGGCGAGATCGATGCTTATATCGGCCCGCAGGTTCCCAAGAGCGTGCGCACCGGAGAGGCCCTGCGCCTGTTTCCGGATTATCATGCACGTGAGCAGGATTACTTCCGGCGAACGCGCATTCACCCGATCATGCATCTGGTGGCGATCCGGCGTGACGTCTTTGAGCGAGATCCGTGGATCGCCGAGCCGCTCTATCGCGCCTTCGTTGCGGCAAAGGATCGTGCCTGGGCAAACCTGGCACATACGGGCGCCAATGGTTGCATGCTGCCCTTCGTTTATGCCCATGTGGAAGAAACACGCGCGCTGATGGGTGAGGACCCATGGCCCTATGGCGTCGAGGGCAACCTGCCGACCCTCACCGCGCTCACCCGCTACATGCATCTGCAGGGTCTTTGCTCGCGCCATTTCGATCCCCAGGCGCTCTTCGTCCCAGCGGGCACCTGAGCGGCTTGACTTGCAGGTCCGCTTGCTGATCCTGCTGCACGCAACCGGCCGGGCCGGACACGACACGTGAGCGGGAGGCCACGCATGCTGCAGGCAGGAACGAGCGGGGAAGCCGAGGTCGATTTCGACCGCTTCCGTCTGCGCAATTTCCTTGAAGGCCTCGCGCAGATCGGCGAGCTCGAGAACCATCCCCACCCGGTCGACCTTGGCGATGTGGCGCGACTGCTCGAGGGCAATCCCAAGGCCTGCCTTTTCCAGCGGGCAGGCGGCGAGACGGCGCTGGCAGGCAATGTGCTCGGCAGCCGCACCCGCGTGGCCCATGCCTTTGGCGTGTCGCCGCGCGACATCCTGCCGGAAATCCTGCGTCGCCTGCGCAATCGCCCGCAGATCTTCGAAGTTGCGGGAGACATCGCGCCGGTTCAGCAGGTCGTGCTTATGGGTGAGGATGCGGATCTCACACAGCTGCCGGCCCATCTGCAGCATGGACGTGATGGCGGGCTCTACATCTCAGCAGCGATGGACTTCGCCCTCGACAAGCAGTCGGGCTGGACCAACGTTGGCCTGCGCCGGCTGATGGTGCGCGGCAAGCATGAGACCGGTATCGATCTTCTTGCACCGAGCGACCTGCGCAACATCCTGCTCGCCACCCTCGCACGCGGTGAGCATCTGCCCCTGGCCATCGTGGTAGGTGCGCATCCGATCGATTATCTGGCGGCGACCATGCGCCTGCCGATCGATGAGCTTGGGCTCATCGCCTCCCTGCGCGATGCCCCCTTGCCTGTCGTCAAATGCGTGACCAACGACATCCGCGTTCCCGCCGATGCGGAATATGTCATCGAGGGCTATCTCGACTCGGCCGGCTATATCGAGCCGGAAGGTCCCTATGGGGAGTTCCTCGGCTACTACGGCGGCGTGAAGACCAATCCGATCTTCCGTGTCACGGCTATCACCCGGCGCAGGGATGCCGTCTTCCAGACGCTCACCATCTCCGGCCGCACCATGGGCATGACGGACACGGCCCAGCTCTCGGCGCTTCGCACGGAGGTGCTGGCGTGGCGTGCGCTCGAGACGGCAGTGCGCGAGCCTGTTGCTGTCTATGCGCCGCGTGCCACGGGCGGCGTCTATAATCTGCGCATCGCGCTGCGCCAGCGCGTGCCCGGCGAGGCGCGCAATGCCATCGCTGCCGCCTTTGGTTCGCAGGCCAATGTGAAGAATGTTTTCGTGGTGGATCCCGATATCGACATCTTCTCCGACGAGCAGATGGAATGGGCGCTTGGCACACGCTTCCAGCCCCATCGTGACCTCGTGGTCTCCGAGGGCTTTCGCACGCTACCGCTCGATCCCTCCCTCAATGGCATGCGCACGGGCTCGAAGGCTGGCTATGATCTCACCATGCCCTTCGGCCAGACGAGCCTTGAAGCCACGGTCCCTGAGCCGCCTGCCTATCAGGGCCAGCGCTTCGGCAGCCTGCGCGAGGCCCTTGCCCATGGTCCGAAACATTTCGAGGACCTGATGGCCGCGCTTGGCAGCAAGGATGGCCGCGACGTCACGCTCGCCATCGAGGCCCTGCGCAAGCAGGGCGCGTTGACCCGTGACGAGACGGACGGGCGCTTCAGGCTCAAGGGCTGATGCTCGTCCTCACTGCGCGGTGATGCCTGCGGACTTGATCAGTGGTCCCCATTTGGCGCCTTCCGAATCCATCAGCTTCTGCAGGCTCTCGGGGCTCCCGCCGGCCGGCAGCATTTCAAGGCTGGCGAGCTGCGCCTTGCCCTCGGCACTGTCGATCCAGGCATTCACCAGCTTGTTGAGCCGCTGGATGATGGCCTCAGGCGTGCCCGCAGGCACCTGCAGCGCGGAGAAGGTCGAGGCCTCGAATTTCGGCACGCCACTTTCTGCGACCGTCGGCATGGAGGGAAGCGACGGGATGCGCTGCTCGCTCGCCACGGCGAGAGGGATGTAGCGCTGGTCCTTCAGGAGCGGGATGTGCGAGGGAATGAGGTCTGACACCACATCCACCGACTCACTCATGAGCGCGCTGATGATCGGCGTCGAGCCGGGGAAGGGCACTGTGACGAGCTTGATGCCGGTTTGCCGCTGGAAGAGTTCCGAGGCGATGTGCGAGACCGAACCGATGCCTGCCACAGCGATCGTATATTTGTCCGGGGCTGCTTTGGCCGCAGCAATGAATTCCGCAAGCGTCCTGAAGGGCGCACCCTTGCGCGCCAGAAAGGCGATCGGGATTTTTGACACCAGCGAGACCGGCGCAAAATCCTTTGTCGGATCGAAGGTGAGCGCGGGGAACAGGAACTTGTTGTTCACAGCCGGGCCGGTCGACGTCAGGATCATCGTATAGCCGTCGGGCTTTGCCTTGGCCACATAGGCCGCGCCGATATTGCCGCTGGCGCCAACCCTGTTTTCGACAATGACCTGCTGGCCGAGATCCTCCGACAACCTTTTTGCCAGCAGCCGCGCCAATACGTCATTGGGGCCGCCCGCCGGGAAGGGCAGGATCATGGTGATCACGCGGTCAGGCCAGTCTGCGCGCGCAGGCGTGAGCTGGCTCACGACAAGGGCAAGGGCAACGGCAAGGCAACTGAAGAACCGGGCACGCAAGGCCATGCGGGTCTCTCCTCAGGCAGGAAGGGGGAAGCCGTAGAGCCGGCACGGATTGTCCACGAGCACACGCTGCCAAGCGATGTCATCAGGCAGGTAGCTGTCGAGCAGGTCGAGGAGGTCCGCATCGTTTGGCATCTTGCGGCGATAGCGCACATGCGGCCAGTCGGTCGCCCAGATAGTGCGATGGGGTGCTGCCTCATAGAAGGCGCGCGCAAAGGGGATCGTGTCGGCAAAGGGCGCGGTCTGGCCGGAGAAGCGGTCGCCGTTGCACAGCATCATCCAGAAGTTCTCATTGCGCAGCAGGTCGAGCATGAGGGCATAGCCCGGCTGGTCCTTGCCCTTGCCGAAATCCATGCGGCCCATGTGGTCGATCACCACCGGTACGCCGCTGGCCACGAGGTGGGGCACATGCTCGACGATCTCGTCGTATTCCCCATGGATCTTGATATGCCAGCCCAGAGGCTTCACGCGCTCGATCGCGCGCTGATAGGTTTCCGGTGAAGGCACCACATTCAGGAAGCGTGCGAAGTTGAACCGCGCCGCGCGCACGCCGGCGCGATGCATGCGGTCCAGTTCACCATCGCTGATCGTGTCGTCGATGATGGCACTGCCGCGATAGCGACCGGGGTTGGCCTCGAGCAGGTCGAGCATGAGGCTGTGATCGGTCCCGTAGATGGTCGGCTGGCAGATCACGCCGCGATCAATGCCAAGCATCCCGTGCATGCGCTCCAGATCCGCGACCTGGGCATCCGGCACGCCATAGGAGGCCTGCGGAATGCAGCCATAGCGCTGCGGTTCGCCGAAGACATGGAAATGCGTGTCGACGCTGCCCTTCGGCGCGGCCTTCCTCGGCGCACGCGTCAGCCGTTCATAAGGAACGAACTGTTCCATTCCGGCGATCCTCCCCTGACGCTCGCGCGCCTGTTCTTATGCGGGGAGGGTCGAGCGGAACGGCGACGCTGTCAAGCGCCGGGTGCTTGCGCGCATGGGCGATCCTCTCCATGCTGTTTCAAGCCAGAAAACTTCAGGGAGGATCAGATGCTCACCGGACCGTCGCTCAAGGCCGCCATCCTTGCGCTGCCCTTTCTCGTCCTCGGCCTTCCCGCGCTCGCGGCTGAAGCAGCCTGCGATGGCTATGTGCCCGCGGTCATTGGCGGCCCTGTTCCGGGAGCTGAGTCTGATACCGTGGCAATCCGCTGGCTGGCCAATGCCAATTACGAATTTGCCTATAAGGGCAAGGTTTATCTCTTCGATACTTACTTCAATCGAAAGGCCCGCAGCCACAATGTCGGCTTCACCGCAGAGCAGGTGAACCGGGCCGATGCGGTCTTCGTGTCACATGCCCATTTCGATCACATCTCGGATGTGTCGCCCGTGGCGAAGCAGACGAAAGCGCCCATCATCGGGGCAGAGATCACCATCAACGAGGCGATCCGCCTTGGCGTGCCGAAGGAACAGACCGTCGTCGCCAAAAATGGTGACCAGTTGAAATTCGGCGATGCGACGATCGATATCGCGCTCGCCCGCCACAGCACGATCCAGGATGGCCTGCAGGCAGCTCTGGGTCAGGTCTATGCAGTCGATACGCGCCCTGACACGCCGCAGGAGAAAACGCTCACTGCCTATGTGCGGTCCCTTGGCAGCAATGATCCGGCAATCATCGACAAGGGGACGCTGGCTTTCGCCATCACATTCCCCGGTGGATGGAAGGCGGTGATCTTCGGCAGCGCTGGCCCGGTAACCGAAGGTGACCGCGAACTCGCCAGGAAGATCGGGCCTGTCGATCTCGCCATCGTCGCCTATCAGCCCCATGCCGTTGCAGAGCGCCAGATCGAGGACACATGGCCCTTGATCGAGCTCTTCAAGCCCAAGCTCTTCCTGCCCGCCCATCACGATGCGAGCTTCGGCACCTGGCTTGACCTTGGTCTGGAGCCTCTGTTCCTGAAGCTGCGCGAGGAGATGCCGGGAACGAAATTCCTTGCGCCGCTCTATCGCTCACCCATCTGCGTCGCCACGACGGGCGCGCAGAAGGGCGAGGTCATTTCGTTCAAATATTGAGCCTCAGGGCTTCTGGAACCTGAGCACGAATTCGTCGACCGGCGTCGGGTTGCGGAAGACGACATTGGTGCGCGTGTCCTCGGGATGACGCAGGAAGTCGGCGCTGCCGACAAGCTTGAAGCCGGCGGCTTCGACTTCCTGTTTCAGGGTTGCTTCCGCGATGCGGTGGTAGGTCTTGCCCACCGTTGCGCCGTCCTCCGGCTTTGCTGAATGGTCGGCGATGACGAGGAAGCCGCCGCTCTTCAGCGCATTGAACATGGCCTTGTTCATCTTCGCACGGTCGACCTCCATATAGGTCGTGTCGTGATAGGCGAAGAAGAAGGTGATGAGATCCAGGTCGTGGATATCGGCGCCCGCAGGATCGTCAAAGGGGCGCACGACGGGTGTCACATTGGCCATGGCAGGCGTCTTCAGCCGCGCTGCAAACTTTTCCGAGTCCTTGTCGTTCTGCCCATAGACCTTGCCGGTCGGGCCGACGCTGCGGGCCATGAGTTCAGTGCTGTAGCCAGCCCCTGCCCCCATATCGAGAACCTTCCAGCCTGTCTTCGGTCCAGCCGCAGTCAGCAGTTGCACGGGATCCCGGCGCTTGTCGGTTTGCCGGTCCGCATCGGTGCGGTCGGGGGCCGCCATCAGCGCGGCATAGTCCTGTGCCCTTGCAACGGTGGCAGGGGCCAGCACGAGCAAAGACAGGGCGAGGAGCCTGGGCAGGGCACGGGCGCGATGCAGGCAAGCAGTGAGCATGGGGGTCCTCCCGACGGGCATGGGCCCGTTCAATTGTTGGAAAGCTACAACAACGCAAAGAGGTGACGACGGCAAGACCAGGTCTTGCGCTCGGTCGGTCCGGCCTGAGGCGTTCATGACGATTTCTTGACGCTGGCGTCCAGATGAGCAACCTATGTACCGGGCATCGAGTTACCCCGGCGGTCACCAAGAGGCGAAGAGTTTTGCGTCTGCAGACAAAGCGTTCAGAGACTGGGGAGGTCAAGAAGTCGGCGTCGATTGAGGCGCGACTGAAGGACGAAGCCCGATTCTTCCGCAATTGGCTTGAGAATCCGAAGGTGACCGGGGCTGTTTCGCCATCCGGACGGTTCCTTGCGCGCATGATGGCGCGCTACGTGGACCCGTCCATCAGTGGACCGATCATCGAGCTGGGGCCGGGCACCGGTCCTGTGACCCAGGCGCTGCTTGCCAAGGGCATTGCGCCTGAGCGACTGATTCTGGTCGAGTTCGATACGAAATTCTGTGAATTGCTGGCCAAGCGGTTTCCCCGTTGCCGCATCGTGCAGGGAGATGCCTATGATCTGGCGGGCACTCTGGCTGGTGTGCTCGACGAGCCGGCTGCCGCCGTGGTGTCGAGCTTGCCACTGCTGAACAAGCCTGACGCCGTTCGGCTCGGGCTCCTGCGCGAGGCCTTCCAGCTGATGCGGCCGGAAGGCTGCTTCGTGCAGTTCACCTACGGTATGGTCTCGCCCATTCCGCGCCGCTCCAAGGGCCGCCCAAACCCCTTCTTCATTGCCGAGCCTTCGCCGGCCGTGCTGCTGAACCTGCCGCCGGCCCGCGTCTGGGTCTATCGCCCGGCAACCTCCCATGTGCCGGTGCCCAAGCGCCGGGCAGGGGCTCTCATGATCAAGCTGCGCGACAACCTCAGGGAGCGTCGCGAGCGCGTCGAGATGGAAATCCGCCTGCGCACTGCCAAGGCGCGCCGTGAGCTGGAGCTCCAGAGCCTGCGCATGCGCAACGAACCGGCCCTGCGCCCGGCCTTCGCCTTCCTGCGCAAAATCGGTGAGCCCAAGCCTCCGCGCAGCTGAGCGGGCTCGACGCAGGGCTCCGTCCATGCTTTGAGCGTGGCGAAACGGAGCCTGCCATGACGACGAACATTCCGCCCCGCGACCGCCTGATCGTCGCCCTCGACCTGCCGAATATCGAGGCCGCGACCGCCATGGTCGAGCAGCTTGGCGCCGAGGTCAGTTTCTACAAGATCGGGCTCGAACTGACGTATGGCGGCGGACTCGACCTCGCCCGCAAACTGGTGCGCAGTGGCAAGCAGGTCTTCCTCGACCTGAAGCTACACGACATCTCGAATACGGTCGCGCGGGCCACTGCACAGGTGGCCGACATGGGCGCCACCTTCCTCACGATCCATGCCTATCCCCAGACCATGCGGGCCGCGCGCTCTGCCCTCAGGGATGCCTCGCTCAAGCTTCTCGCGGTCACCGTGCTGACCTCCTATGACGAAACAGATCTTCAGGAGGCCGGCTACAGCCTCAGCGTGCGTGATCTCGTCGCCAAGCGGGCAGGACAGGCCAAAGCGGCGCAGATGGATGGCATCGTGCTCTCTGCCGAGGAGGCACAGGCCATGCGTGCCGTGGTAGGGCCGGACATGTTGATGGTAACGCCCGGCATCCGTCTCGCCAGCGGTGAGGTCGGCGACCAGAAGCGCGTGATGACGCCGGCACGGGCCATCTCTGCGGGTGCGGACTATCTCGTCGTCGGCCGGCCGATCACACAGGCGACTGACCCCGCTGCTGCCGCGCGGGCGTTTGTCGCGGAAATCGCCTCCGTCGCGCCCTGACGGCAGCAAAAAGGGGCAACCATCGCTGGCTGCCCCGAGGTTAAGGGTCTTTTCAAAGAGGCGTGCGCCTGCCCGGCCTCACGGATGGACGGGCGGGCTGGAAATCAGCGCGCCGACGGCGGGCCATCACGCTCGGGTCCACGCCGGCGTTCGCCAGGAGGGCCACGACGGTCACCTCCAGGGCCCATGCCCATGCGCGGGCCAGGCCCATCGCCCCTCTGCATCATGCCAGGGCCACCCGGACCGCGATCCCCCATCATGGCGCCCATGGCCGGCCCCCGGTGCCAGCCAGCGAGGCCGCCGTGCATGAGGAGAGGCAGGCGGTGCTTCTGCTCGTCAGTCAAGGTCGCATAGAGCGGCTTGGCGGCATCTGCGATCTTCTTGAGGGCCTCGCCCCGCACAAGGGCGGCTTCCGCCATGCGGCTCATGCCCTCGACCGGATCGGCCGGCCGGACGGCGCTGCGGCTTTTTTCACGCAGCTCCCCAAGTTTGGTCATCCCGTCACGGGCCGCACTTTCGATCGCAGGCCAGAGCTTTTCCTGATCGGGACTGAGGTGCAGGCCAGCGTGAATGGCGGCGATGTGGGCATCGACCATGGCTGCCCTGTCAGCGGGCGAAAGCTGCGGCCGGCCGGGCTGCTGAGCGGCAGGCGGAGTCTGCGGCGCCGGTGCGGGCTGGGCGTAGGCCGGCAGGCCGATAAGCAGGGGCAGCGCCATCGCGCCCCCGAAGGCGAGTGCAATGCGGCTGAGCTTGGTCATCTGTGTCTCCAGTCAATGGCCCCGTACCAGAGCTAAGCATTCGCGAGGCTGCGTTCAAATGAAGCTTTGTCCATCTGCCTATGCCCTTCAGCGGAGAACGCGAAAGACCCTGTACTGTTCCCCGCCCAGCGCAACCGGAACGAGCCAGTCCGGCACCTCACCTGCAAGCAGGCGGGCAGCAAATCCGTCGGGAGCGCGTGCACTTGTGGCTTCCAGCTGGACCTGTCCCGGGCAGAAGGCAAAATAGGTCGCGCCGGAGCCAATCACGAGATCGCGGGCGACCTCCGGTCGGGCGAGCAGGGCGTCCAGCACCAGCCGGTTGCCGCGATTGTTGCGGTGATAGGGCGCGCCAAGCACCGCGTGGGGCGTATGGGCCAGAAGGTGCGACCCCGCATCCATCGGCGCGAAGACGAGCCCCGCCGGAATAGCGGCCATGGGCGCATAGGCACTCGCCTTGCGGCAGGCGGCGGCGCGGGCAAGGCGCTCCGCTTCGACCGGATTGTCGTCGATGGGCGCCATCAGGGCCCAGCCAATGCCGGTGAAGGGCAGGCAGGCCGCGAGCGCCAGTACAAGGCCAAGCGTTTTGGAACGGGCTTCGAAACGACGCCAAACCAAAAGGGCCGGGAACAGGCCGCCCAGAACGATGACCGGCGCGAGCGAGCTTTCCGCCCGGATGATCCAGCTGGCAGTGGCCATGCCAATGAGGACGATGGGGATGAGTGCAAGCCAGCGCGCCCGTTCAATCCCGCGAGTCAGGCAGGCCGCCACGACCAGTCCGGCAAGACCAAGGATGGAGGGCAGGACCAGTACCGGCCAGGCACTGGGATGGATCGCCAGCACCTGAGGCAGGGTGCGAACTTCAGTCGTGTTGCCAAGCCACAGATCCCGCACGAGGGGATCGAGGCCGAAGAAGGGGTCGCGGCATTCCGGATGGGCCAGCGCCATGGGTCCTAGCGTGACGAGACCCGCCAGGGCCAGCAGCCCGAAACGAGCGCTCCGCGAAGATCGCCTCGGGGTCGCCAGCGCGAGCATCACGCAGGCGATGGCACCTGTCAGCGCGGGTATGAGGCTGACGGCCGAGAAGGCATCGCAGGCAGCCACCGACCACTGGGCTGGCGGCACGAAAATGCCATAGGCAGCAAGCAGGGCTCCACCAAATCCGAGGCCGAACCAGCGCAGGGCTGCGGCTTGAGGGGTGCCGGCGATGGCCCATGCCA